>CAMAQS010000093.1 GCA_945860565.1 Chitinophaga pinensis
CAAAATTAACACTGGGAAATTCGACTGAAAATGCCCACCGTGAATTTACAATTACACCAAATAGGATGTTACATGATAATGTAGATTAATTGATAACGTTCAATTATCTAAGAATTAAGCCTCAATTAATTGGGGCTTATTTCGTTATAAAACTTCTCAATTTGCGCGCAAACTATGGGTAAATCATAAGAATCTAACGCTTTTTTTCGTGCATTTGCCGAAAATTTTTGGAATTTCTCAGAATCCCCCAATATGTCCAAAATACATCCTGCTAGTGCATTGACGTCTCCTTTTTCAACTATAAATCCATTTTCATTGTGGTCAATCAATTCCGGAATACCTCCTACCCTAAAACCACATGAAATCAACCCACATGAAAGACTCTCCATGACGGTTGTTGGCAAATTGTCTTCAAGAGAGGTTGTAACATAAATATCAGAGGCTCCATAGGCCATTTTGACAATATTTTCATCTGAAACAAATCCCAAATGTTTATACGGTAAATTTATCTCAATCGTACCATCCTTTAAATCACCAATAATCAAAATTTGCACTTTTGAATCCCTGGCTTTTAGTTGATTGCACAACAACTGAAACTCATGAAAACCTTTTGCTTTGTTGGTTAAACTTGCAGCTGCAAATAAAATTACGTGAAGAGTATCATTCAATCCAAAATGCCTTTTATAATTTTGCTTTTGAACAGAAGTTGATGGAAAATAAGCGTTACAATCTATGGGGTTGGGAGTAACAGTGAAAGGCCTATTTTTATCCATTATTCTACTTACAGCACCAATATTTGCCAACCAATTACTTGGTGTTAAGAAACGAATTTCGTTATTGCCCCACAACTTCTCTTTCATTAGAAATAAACGATGTGATAAATCATTGTCGTTGCCATTCTTCAAAAACTGGCAATTGCCGCAACCTGTTTCATGGTTGTTACATTCCCAGGTATAATAACAGCCACCTGTAACGGGCCAAAGATCGTGACAGGTCCATACAATTGGTTTTCCTAACTTCAACAGATTATTCAGGGATTGAAAGCTTTGAAAACCCTTATGCACCCAATGTAAATGCAAAATATCTGCTTCTTTTACCGAGGGGTGATTAGAAATGTCAATACCTGTACTGCCGTGATTGAATAAAAAACGCATTTTTTTATTTTTTTCAAAGCGCAAGAAATCAAGTTTATCTAAAGCATGTAAAAAAAAAGCAAATTTCATCTTCAAGTAGGAATTTGCCCATAGTACATATTTCCCCTTTTTACCTTCAAAAACCAAGTGTTTAGATTGCACAATCCCTCTTTCTTGTAAAGCGATAGACAACCGTTGGGCAACGGTAAAAGCACCACCGGCTGTGGAAGCGTTGATATGTAGGATTTTTAATTTGGACACGTTATTTCACTTCTGTGAGTTTATTACTTAATACCAATGCCAATACAAAAGCCATCAACATAAATACACCACCAGTGTAATACGGCAAACCAGGTGTAATTACGTATAAAAACCCACTTAGAACAGGACCAATTACACGGGCCAAAGAGGAAATACTTTGAAATATTCCCAACATTTTACCCTGAGATTCTGCAGGGGTATTTATAGAAATCAAACTATTTATTGAAGGCATTAAAAATCCATTTCCCAGTGCCAAAAACAAGATTGCTACAATTTGAACCGGATAAAACCACTCAACACTGGGTAAAGGAATCAATGTCAATCCTATGGCAGCAATTGGACAACCCCAAATAAGCATCTTTTTTAAACCAATTTTGTTTTGAAACAAGCCAATTAACCCCCCTTGCACAATGGCAGAAAAAATCCCTATAATTCCAAAAATATTCCCAATTTCAGCAGGATTTAAGTGATATTTCTCTTTCCAGAGAATACTCGCATTGATTTGCATCATGCTAAAGGCAGCCACATAAACGAAACCAATAAGCAACAACTCCCCTATTATTTCTATACTCCACGCACTGACCATGCCTTTAAATGTGTCAGAAGCCTTTCGCTTTTCAACCGTTTTATTGACCAAACTTTCAGGTAAAAGAAAATAGGCTAAAACAAAATTCAACAAGCATAAAATTGCCGTAAATCCACCTACAAGCATCAACCCTTGGATAGGGCCACCAATATCATATAATTTCCCACCAATTGGCGGACCAAATACAAAGCCCAATCCAAAAGCGGCACCAATTATTCCCATTTTTTTTGCACGATCTTGTGGTTCAGTAATATCAGCGATATAAGCTTGAGCAGCTGAAATATTTGCACTGCCAAATCCGGACACGATTCTGGCAATTAATAAAAGCCAAAAAGAACCAGAAAATGCAAAAAGTACATATCCCATTGCATTTACAATTACAGATCCAAGAATAATGGGTCTTCTCCCAATTCTATCTGAAATTGACCCAAATATTGGGGCAAATAAAAATTGAATCAATGAAAAAGCGGCTGCTACAATGCCCACGGCAATATCTCCATTTACCGATAATTGGGAATCTAGTGCCAATTCTTTTGCCAAATTGGGCAAAATTGGAATTACGACACCAAACCCTAATAAATCTATAAAAATTGTTAAAAACAGTATGGCAATTCTCTTATCTTTCATTTTTTTATTATTCTATTCCAAGCCCAGGTAGATTTTAAATCTATGTAAAGATTGTTTCTTACATCAGCTAAAGTATAAACTTGAGAATTTAACATTAAAGTATTTTCACTTGATTGTCCCGCTTCATAATCTGATTTGATTTCATCAACCCTAAAAATTTTTACTGATTCGCAAAACGGTTGCCACAATAATGTTCTATGGAAAAAATCAACATTGGGAATTCTTAAAAGTCCAAATACTTTATCTATACTACAACCAGATGGTGGTGTTTTTGACTCATCAACGGCAACTATGACAATGCAATTATGTAACAATGTAAATCCCGCAGATAATTGAGCACCATGGGCTGTCCAGCCTTTTGTGAAATTGGTTAACTCCAGAAAAAGGTTATCAACTTCCTCCTTAGATAAAATTCTATCAGCTCCAAAAAACCAAACCTTTGAAGAATCAGGCAATTGATCAATCATTTCAATTGTTCATTAACCAATTCGGCAATATCCATAACCTGCACCAAATGGTCCTTTTCAAAATGTTTGGTACCATCTTTTATCATGGTCATACAAAACGGACAATTTACGGCAATAATATCTGGACTTGTAGCCAAGGCTTCTTCGGTCCTTTCGACATTCACTTCTTTGGTACCATTTTCGGCTTCTTTAAACATTTGAGCCCCACCCGCTCCACAACAAAAACCATTGGTTTTACATCTCTTCATTTCTTGCAAATCCGCGTCCAAACGTTCAATAATCATTCTAGGCGCTTCATAAATTCCATTTGCTCTACCCAAGTAACAACTATCATGGTATGTGATTTTTTTACCTTTAAACGCACCACCTTCAATAGCCAACCTTCCTGAATCCAATAATTCATTGATAAATTGGGTATGGTGCACAACTTCATAATTCCCACCCAAGTTTGGATACTCATTTTTCAATGTATTAAAACAATGTGGACACGCCGTAACGATGCGTTTTATATTATACCCATTTAGTGTAGCAATATTTTGAAGTGCTTGCATTTGAAACAAGAATTCATTTCCAGCGCGTTTTGCAGGATCTCCAGTACAGCCTTCTTCAGCACCTAAAATGGCGAAATGCACGTTTGCTTTGTGCAAAATATTGGCAAAAGCTTTACTTACCCTTTGAGCTCTTTCATCAAAACTACCAGCACAACCTACCCAAAATAGTATTTCCGGAACAGTCCCCTCTTGTATATACGACTGAATATCTCTTACTTTCTGCATTCAGTTGCAATTTCGGAAATATTCCTCAATTCACAATAAAAAAAGAGGCCTTCCATTGGAAAACCTCTTTCACAGTCAGACAAATATGTTAATAACCTACTGTTCCAGAACCCACAACCTCTTGATAAGGTGAAATTAGAATAGGAAAAGTTGCTTCTTCACAAACCTGTTGGAATACGCTTTTTGATAACATTCCTTCCCCATTACTTACTAGGCTAACCCATCTATTTTGTTCATTGTTGGCCTTTTCTAAAACAAATGCTGCGCGATCCTTTAATTGTTGCTCTTCGATTGAAACTCTAATTTTCCTTTCCTCCATATACAATTTACCTTGCAAAGTGTACGTATGAACTATCTTTTGATCTTCTTTGTCTTTTGGATTGGATAAACCAAAGATTTTCAATTGACTAAAAAATTTAGAAGCCCAATATGCTGTAGTGTAAAACTTCTGACGAGTTTCAGATCGCCCATCTAAGGGCATAAACATAATTTTGGGTTCGTTCCAAATGGATTTAGGGTTCAGGTATAACATAGGACAGGAAAATCCTTCAATCACACCAGTCATTCCGGAATTCAACAATGATTTTGATGCCGCAGGACCAGAGGCAATGATTACATCGGCTTTTAATGCTGACGCTTCTAGGGAAAGTCCCTTCCAAAAAGAATGTGAAGACTTTAACACACTAACCTCAACAAAGTACTTCAACTTAAAAGCACGTCTTTCTTCTTCTTCATTAGAACCAAATAAAACACATGAAGCATCTGTTTGGATATAAACCAAAGAAGATTGACATTTTTTTGCTATACTTACAGCTGCTTTTATGCCTTCTGTTGGATTAACATTTTTGTCGATACTAAATAAAATTTTTGTAATTTTTTTATCCATAGGCAATTTTTATAAAACAAAATAACACTCTTTTATTCAATATAACAATGTAAATAAAAATAAATAATCATGAATTTTAAATTACTTAACTTATTTATACTTATTGTACTAAAGTATTACGCGACACCCATTAATGCACAATCATTTAGAGGGTTGTATGTTCAGAAAAACAATAACATTTGGGTCAGTGGAAATAATGGTATTGTATTAAAATCCAGTAAAAAACCAAATCAATGGGATACAATATCACCGTCAGCCCTCTATAAAACCAAAGATTTTAGAGATATACATGTGGTAAATGACTCTACAATTTTAATTATGAGTGCAGGTGATAGTGGAGTAATTCTTCGAACAGAAAATAGTGGTAAAGATTGGAAGGCAGTTTTAACCGACAACCGTAAGGGGATCTTTTTCGATGTAATGGAAATAGACAATGCCACCGGAATAGGAATTATTCTTGGAGATGCACTAAAATATTTGAGTAAATCGGGTGATTCAATTTCTTACCTTGTGGGTTACTTCACGTTAGATTATGGCAAATCTTGGATAGCCTTTAACAATGACCTTTGGAATAAAGCAAACAATCAACTTAATGCACTTTTTGCAGCCAGTGGAAGCTCGTGCGTTTTAATGAACACAAAATCGATAGCAAAAAAAAACAAATCCATCCTTGAATTTTGTTTTGCAGGAGGTGGTCAAATTGGCACTGAAATTCGTTATGTGACAATTGAATTAACCCATAAGAATATCACCAAATCCAAGCTCACAACAGCAATTATACCAATTCCTGAAGGAAATGGTTGGGGAATTTACAGCCTAAATGGCTTAAACAAAAACTGTGTTTTTGCCGTTGGGGGAAACTGGAAAGAACCATTTTCTAAACACACCAGTGGCTTTAAAATTGATATCAACCCAAAGAAACATCAGTTTATTGCCGTTAGGGACCAACTGAATTTTAAAGGCTATTACAGTGGATGTACGAATATAGATTCATTTTTAGTTGCTGCGGGGACTCAGGGGTTAAGTATATGGGATGGTAAAACCATAAAATTGGTATCCATTCCAAATTTGAATGTTTGTAAATTTAGTGATGATTATTTGTGGTATGCAGGATCTAAAGGGGTAATAGGAAAAATTAAAATCTCTGATTTATCAAGACTTTGAAAACAAATTGTATTTTAAAATACAATAAATGGCTCTTACACCATCCTTCCAACCAATCTTTTTTCCTTCTTCAAAGGTTCTCCCGTAATAACTAATCCCAACTTCATAAATTCGGATTTTAGGTACCCGTGAAACTTTTGCCGTAACTTCAGGTTCAAATCCAAATCGCTTCTCATTTAAGACAATGGACTGAATGATTTCAGTTCTAAACATTTTATAACATGTTTCCATATCTGTTAAATTCAGATTGGTTAACATATTGCTCAAGAATGTCAAGAATTTATTGCCTATACTGTGCCAAAAAAACAGTATACGGTGTGGATTCCCACCCATAAACCTACTACCATAAACAACATCTGCAAAATCGCGCAAAATTGGCTCTAACAAAATATTGTACTCTTTTGGATCGTACTCTAAATCGGCATCTTGAATTACGAGTATTTCACCCGTTGCTTTTTTTATTCCTGTATGCAATGCAGCCCCTTTGCCTTGATTAACCGCATGCGAAAATACTTGAATGTGCATTTCAGGATTTTCAACTTTATATTTTTCAATCGAGTCCAGCGTACTATCCGTGGAACAATCATTAACAATTATTACCTCTTTATTTAAATTATTAATTAATTCTACCTGTTTAATTTTGTCCAAAATACGATGAATGGTTGGGCCTTCATTGTATGCTGGAATGACAATTGACAATGTCTTCATTGTTTCAAAGGTACAATTTAGAGTACAATTTCTACTTCCATAAGACCATGAACCAAATAAACTTTACCCGTATTCATTTCTTGACATCGGTATCTACTGCGAATTTTCTCACCCTTTACAAACTTACGTGATTCTCTTATTCTGAATTCCGACCCCAAAGGCAAAGATTCTAAAAGAACAATATGCTCTGGCCGGTTATCGTAATTTTTAAGGGTTCTAAAAAGAATTGGGTCACTACAGCTACTGGCTGCGGGATTATTCAGATAACCCGACAAAGCAGATAACACATCATTGGGTAAAATATGGGTTTTCAATATAGGACTTGAAACCAAATGAAAAGTCTGTTTCCATTCTTTGCCGTGTGGAGAAACACGAAACCCATTGTTTTCATAATTAACCAAATGCGCTGTTTCATG
>CAMAQS010000094.1 GCA_945860565.1 Chitinophaga pinensis
TTCTGTTTGAAAATAAACCACAAACTCATTATAAATGCGAATACAAACGCAATTAAATTCATAATAAATACCGAGTTCATTGACCATTTCATCGATGTAACCATCATTCCAGCAAACAATCCACCAAAAATAATTCCCAATTCTAAGGCGATAAATAAAGTCGCCAACGACTTGCCCCTGTTTAATGGAATAGCTAAATCACTGGCCCAAGCAAATAAACTTGGTGCATTGAATCCTTGACCAATACCATAACACACCGCGCTTCCATAAAAAGTCCAAACACTCGGAGAAATCAACAAAAAAATCATGGATAGAATTTGGATTCCAGTGCCAATGGCAGTTGAAAAAGGACGACCATACTGATCGCTAATTTTGCCACTTACCAATCTTACGAGCAGCGAAAATGCAATGTAAATGGTGAGATAAAGTCCTTTATTAGAAAATCCCAAACTCAGCGTATAGTCGGGCATGATTGTTAAAATGGAGCCCAAGGAAATACAAACAAGGAACATCAGCACAGATGGTTTCCAAGCACGAATATAAATGAGTTGTTTGGGTCTAAATGAAAAACTCCTTTTTCCATGTTTTGGCATGGTTTCAGGCAATCTATAAAACAAAATAAGAGAAAAAACCGCAAAAACTGAACTGAGAATAAACAACGTATCTATGCTAAAATACAAGGCAATCATTGCCCCCAATCCATAACCCAAACTCGTACCAATATTATTGAACAGCCCTTGCCAGCCCATGGCTTTGCCTCTTTGACTTTCGGGAACAATATCCGATGTAAATGCTGTAAAACCCGTTGGTGTAAAACCCGTAGAAAAACCGTGTATTGTTCGTACCACAAAAAAACCAACTACACTTCCAATAAATGGATATAGAACACCGGCCAAAATACAAAACACACAACCTGCAATCATGGTCCACCGTCTGCCAATATTGTCTGTTAACCAACCACTTAAAGGTCTGGCAACCAAGGCACTAATGGAAAAAGCGGGTATTATCCATCCCAAATATTCATAACCATTTAAAATGCGAAGTAGGGTAGATAACTCAGGTAAAATTACGTTGAACGAGAGGAAGAACAACATGGCGCCCAAACACATGTGCCAAAAATGTGAAGGCAATGAATTATTTTTCATTATTGGTATTTGGCAACCAATGGCATAGAACGTCCCCTTCCGAACGACTTTGAACTGACTTTAATGATGGGTGGTGCTTGATACCTTTTGTATTCATTTCGGTTCACCATTTCAATGATTTTTTGCACCATTGTTGGATCGTATCCTTCCATAATTATCTCGTCTAAGCCGCGTTGTTCCTCAATATACAATCTTAAAATTGAATCTAAAACTGCATATTCAGGCAAACTATCGGAATCCTTTTGATCAGGTCTGAGTTCTGCACTTGGCTCTTTTTCTATGATGTTTTGGGGGATGATAGTCGTGGTTTGATTTATATAATGGCACAATTCATAGACTTTGGTTTTATAAACATCCCCAATCACAGAAAGGCTGCCACACAAATCACCGTAAAGTGTACTATAACCAACCGCCATTTCACTTTTGTTGGACGTATTTAACAAAATATTTCCAAACTTATTGCTAATGGCCATCAATAAAATGGCCCTAGATCTGGCTTGAATGTTTTCCTCTGCCAATCCAACAGCGGTGTCTTGGAAAATGCTAACTAACGTTTGTTCATAAGCTTGGTGTACCTCAGTAATTGGAAGTACATGATACGAGTTACCCAGATTTTCGCTCAATGCAATGGCATCGCTAATTGACCCCTCAGAACTGTATTTCGACGGCATTAAAACCGCCAAAACATTCTCAGCTCCCAAGGCCTTACTTGCCAATGTCTGCACCAATGCACTGTCTATTCCACCCGAAGACCCCAAAACGGCCTTGGTAAATCCCATTTTTTTAAAATAATCGCGAATACCAAATATAAGTGTATCGTATAAATCGGCTATTTCTGTAGGAAAATCATTCCAAGTTTTTCCATCCGTTTTGATTTGTTGATTTTCAAATTGAAACGAAAAATTGGCTTCCTCGTATGCAGGAAGAGAAATTATTTTGGTTCCATTAGAATCGTATACTTTACTTCTGCCGTCAAACAACAATTCTGTATGCATACCCAATTGATTTACATGAACAATGGGTACTTGATACTTCAAAGACTGTTCTTGAAATACCTTATTTCTTAATTCTTCTTTTCCAACGTAATAGGGTGATGCCGAAGGATTGATAATCAATTCTGCACCTTGTTCAATCAATTCTTCAATTGGATTTTTTTCATACTCAAATGAATTATAATGATGCCATAAATCTTCACAAATGGCAATCCCGATTTTTGTGTCTTTTACAACGATAATTTCATTGGAAGATGCAGCTTGGAAATACCTGGCCTCAGAAAATACATCGTAAGTAGGCAAAAGGGTTTTTGCAATGACCTTTTCAATTCGGCCATTTTGCATGAAACAAGCTACGTTTTGTAACTGTTTTCCCACGCCAGATTGTCTCATCACGCCACCTACAATGGCTGAAATGCCTTGGCAACTTTCGGCCACCGCTTCTAAACTTTGCTCACATTTATCAATAAACCAAGGAAAGTCCAACAAATCTTCGGGCATGTATCCACAAACCGCTAATTCAGAGAAAACCACCAAGTCTATACCTGCTCGTTTTGCTGTAAATAAAGTATCCGCAATTTTTGAAGTATTTCCCTCAAAATCACCAATGGTGAAGTTTATTTGTGCAAGACTAATTTTTAATGAGGCCATTTTTGACCAACAATTAGAACATTAGACCCACATGTAGCGAAAGAAAATTCAATCGGCCACTGTAATTGTCGTCTTGTAAAAAATCTGTAAATCCGTTGTCAAAACGAAGTCCACCAACCAAATTTAGATTACCAGACAAAGGATATTCAACGCCTGCGCCCAAAATCAATGACATCCTAGCAGAATAAATATCGTCTAAGAATAGAAAATCCTTATTTTTACTTACCCCACCATCAAAGTCAAAACGACTATTTTCGGTAGAATTTGGATCGTGGGAAGTAATGTTTGTGCTACTATAAATATCTGGATCCGCTGTTGTTTTTAGCTTGCGTTGAATTGAAAAAGAAGGTGCCAAACCCGCTTGGAAATAATATTTAAGCCCGCCAATTTCATCAGTTTTGAATTTTACAGAAATTGGAATTTGCAACAACTGATTGCTATAATCAAATTCAACTTCTTTATATGTAATGTCTTGTCCAGAATTTGTTGGGTTTGTTCCAATCAATTCTCCGGTATGTTTTAGTTTAACTGGAGCAGTACTTATTAATAAATCCGCACTTAACCAGTAATTTTGTGACTTACTAAGCGAATAATCACCCGTTAAACCATAACTGAACCCCAAACCAAGGCCATTATTTTCTAAAGCACCATCTTGGACTTTTACCCAGGAGAAATTTGGACTAATTTTGAAGCCGAAGGAAAATTGACCATATACTTGTGGCATAAAACCAAATCCAAAAATGCTAAGAGCAATTAAACAATTTTTTTTCATTTCTTGTTATCTATGAAACCAATGCAAAAAAACAACATTTTTAAGAAAACAACGGTGTATTTATTATGCACAGTGTTGGTAATTTTTATTGCCTGTAAACCAAATCCAGATAAACATTCAAAAATCACCTACGTAAATTTCACCGATGAACTGTACAAACTATCAAACAAAAGATGCTCATCCGCTGATTTAAAGGCACTTAAACTTAAACATGGCCGATTTTTCGATGTGTGGTTTTCTGAAATAATGGACTATGCCCGGATGTCACAATTGCCAGATAGCATTATCGCACAAAGTTTTAATACTTGGTTGCAAACCAATATTCCCGTTTTTAAAATCTTGGATGCGCATTACAAAAAAAATACACAATGGCTGCCATCACTCGAAAAACAATGGTCCAATTTGCAATCTAAACTCAACAACGTTCCAAATCCCACCGTGTATGGCTACATGTCACAATTTAGCAACTACAATACATTTGTAGATACTGCAAAAAATAAATTGCTTTTAGGATTTAGTCAAGAAATGTTTCTGAACGATACTTTTCCCTTGTACCAAATACTCGATGTGCCAACATTTTATAATAGATACAACGACCCCAATCAAATTCCAACATTGTTAATATGGAATTACCTTAAAGGACGTTTTGAATCAGAACATACGGTTAAAACCATGTTAGATCAAGCTGTTTTTGAAGGCAAATTATGGGCTCTGCTTATCGAAGTCGCTGAAGATCTTAACCCCAACGACATTTTAGGGTATACTGCTGAGGAATGGTCAATGATGGACAGAGATCAAGGCCAGATTTGGCGTCATTTTTTAGATAAAAAAGCCCTCTACAATACAGATTTTAATGAATTTAAACGCTATTTTGTTTACGGAAACCAAACTTTTGGCACCGGAATACCTGCTGATTGCCCGCCCATGATTGGCAATTTTACAGGCTTGAAAATAGTTCAGAAATACATGCAAGAAACAGATTGCTCTTGGGATGATTTGTTTAAAGAACACGATGCGACCAAAATATTAAGACTTTCAGGATACAATCCAGCAAAATAAACCATGAAAATAACCAAAGAATTTTTACAAGAACGACTAAAAAACAACCATTTTATCAATCATTTAGGCATGAATTTAGATGAAATTGATGATGGTAGTGCTGAAATGTCTTTAACGGTAGAACAACACCACTTGCAACAAAATGGATTTTTACACGGTGGAGTTACCGCCAGTATTTTAGACGTTGTAACCGGCATTGCTGCCTATACCCAGGTTTCAGACACCTCTAAAAATGTGGTAACGGCGGATTTAAAAGTAAGTTACTTAAATCCCTGCGTCTCCAAAAAAATTGTCGCTAAGGGCAGAGTGAGAAAAGGAGGCAGATTTTTGTTATTTTGCGAAGGCGAATTATACGACACATTGGAAGACGGCAATCTTAAATTGGTAGCAACTTGCTCTTCCATTATGGTGGCTGTAGATATTCCCGTTGTTTAATCCTATGGAATACAGAAAAACACTTTACGAAAATTATCATACCACCCAAAGTGGTAGGGCATCTACAACCGATGCTAAAACCTTGTTTTTACGGGAAAAATGGCGCTTTCAACATGAAATCCTTCCCCTTTTTTCACAACTCGATAAAAATAGTAAAATTTACGATATGGGTTGTGGCAGCGGTAGCCTCATCGCATCCCTCAAAGAAAACGGATTTAACCATGTTTTAGGCATCGATTTAAGCCAAGAGCAAGTGCAAACTGCACACAATATGGGTGTAAATGAAGTGCAATTTGGCGATGCCATTGAACATCTAAAGCACAATACACAGCCTTATGATGTTATTGTGGGGACAGATATCATTGAACATTTTACCAAAAATGAGCTGGTGGAATTGTTACAATTAATTCAAAAAAATCTAAAACCCAATGGGAAAGCCATCTTTAGAACTCCCAATCTGGATGCCCCTTTCGCTTCTGTTTTTGCCAATGGAGATTTTACGCATGAAAATTACATGAACGCTTCTTCAGCACAACAAGTGATGATGGCCTGTGGCTTTCCAGTGGTAAATGTTTTGCCCTCAATGTTACAAGTTCAAAACCCAATTAAAGAATTGATTCGCAAAGCTTTGTATTTATGCTTGAAATTTTTCTTTAAAGCGGTAATTTTTGCCACAGGTAGAAGTTTACAAAATATCCTTTTCACTCCTAACATGATTATTGTTGCCCAAAAATGAATACGTCATCCAAAATTGCCCTAATAACTGGTGCCACCTCGGGCATAGGAAAAGCGACTGCACAACTGTTATTGAATAATGGTTATCGCGTTATTTTAACTGGCAGAAGAATTGAATTGCTCAATGAATTGAGAGAAAAATATCCAGAGGGATCGGTTCACATTCTTTGTTTTGATATTCGCAACAGCCAAGAAACAGAATCGGCACTCAATAGTCTCCCTCAAGAATGGAAAAAAATTGATGTTTTAGTGAACAATGCTGGGTTGGCATGGGGATTATCGCAGTTCTACGATGGAAAAATTGAACACTGGGATACCATGATTGACACCAATATTAAGGGACTTTTATATGTTTCTCGGATTGTTGCCATGTGGATGAAAGATGCAGAAAATGGACATATTGTGAACATTGGCTCCATAGCAGGCAAAGAAGTGTATTCCAATGGGAATGTATATTGTGCCACCAAACATGCAGTAGACGCCCTCACAAAGGCCATGCGCATCGAAATGGCTCCTTTTAATGTCCGTATTACTGGAGTTCATCCCGGTGCAGTAGAGACAGAATTTAGCATTGTTCGATTTGATGGCGATACTGAAAAAGCAAAATCAGTCTATCAAGGGTTTGAAAATCTGTTAGCAGAAGACATTGCCGATGCCATTTTCTATTGTGTTTCCCGTAAACCACATGTAAATATTAATGACTTAGTGATTATGCCTACCGCTCAACCTGTGGCTTCCATCATTCATCGAAAAAATACGAATTGATTTATGAGTAATAAAAACAA
>CAMAQS010000095.1 GCA_945860565.1 Chitinophaga pinensis
AGAAAGACAAGAAACACAGCCTATAACAGCACATTGGCAATAGGCGGGGTTTCGTCTCCGTATGACAGTTTTGTGGTAGCCGAAAGTTCAGGTCTCCGAACAAACTTCTGCGGTGGAAAGCCCGCCCATCGCCAATCTGCAAAACGTTAGGTGTCATTGTAAAAAGACCGACAGACCAATAAAATATCGACAGGAAAAATGAAAAAATGCCAACGCTTCGCAAAATTAAAAGAGCTGCAAGCCGACACACGAGCCAACGCTTTTGCAGCACATTTAATTTTGCCCAACCGCACCCAAAGCCCACCCACCACCCAACAAGTGGACGGTTGACAATTTGATGGCAAATTTTGACAATAACAATGTTTTAAAAATTATATTTACGGTTTAATACTAAAATGACATTTAACAATATATGAGTGCTGACAATCCAATTCTAAATAATCCATACCAAGAACCAAATCTTCATTACGATACCGATAGCGAAGGTGGTTTAGACTATAATAATATTTGTAAAGGAAGAAGAATATTTAAAGCGGATTCGGCTGTTATACCAACCAGACAAACTGGACAAAAGGAAGTTTTTGAATGGAATGAAGATGCTGAAGAATATAGCAATCACATCATTAATCTTTGCAGAAAAGAACTGGGAATTTGGAGAACTGCAAATTATCCAAATACAACAAGAGTTACTAAAGAGTTATTAAATTATTGGTTCAACAATTCTGAAAGATTAGTTACCCAAAAATTATTTTTTGCACAACGCGAATCAGTTGAAACCGCTATTTGGATTAATGAAGTTGCCGAGAAATCAAATGCTGGACAACACATTTTAAACTTACTTAGAAAAGGACAGCAAACAGTAAGCGAAGATAGTGCTGACCAATTGCCACGAATTGCTTTTAAAATGGCGACTGGTTCGGGCAAGACGGTTGTAATGGCTTGTTTAATTTGCTATCACTATTTCAACAGACAAGAATATAGAAATGATACTCGTTTTGCAGATTATTTTTTAATTGTTGCCCCAGGCGTTACCATCAAAAGCAGGTTAGGCGTTTTGTTCGTTGATACGAAAAACAAAAACCCAAAAGACATTGAAGATTATTATCGTGTTCGAGGCTTGATTCCTACCAATATGGAACATCGTTTGGAAAATCTGAACGCAAGATTAGTCATTACCAATTATCACACATTTGAACCAAAAATTTTACAAGGCAACAAACGCAGTCCCTTTGATGGTAAAGTAGATTTACAAGGCAAAAAAATTGACACAGGTAACAAAGAAGATTTTTCACAAGTTGTAAAAAGAACATTGGGTAAATTCAAAGTAGGCACAAGAGTTTTAATATTTAACGATGAAGCTCATCATTGCTATTTACCAAAATCCAAAAGTAGAACAACCGACAATGAAGAAGCAGACGAAAATGCAAGAGCAGCAGTTTGGTTTAGCGGTCTTCGTGAAATAGCAAGAAAATTTAAATTGCAAGGAGTTTATGACCTTTCTGCAACACCTTATTATTTGACTGGTTCGGGTTACACTCCTTACAGCTTGTTTCCTTGGGTCGTTTCTGACTTTGGATTAATAGAAGCCATTGAAAGTGGTTTAGTAAAAATACCATTCTTACCAGAGAGCGACAATACACAAGAATTAACAATGCCAGTGTTGCGTAATTTATATGACCACGTTAGGGACGAATTACCAAAAAAAGGACAACGGACTAAAAAAAGTGAAGCCGCTGCCGAAGGTGGAAAATACATTGAACAACCTCCTCGATTACCTTCATTGGTAAAAGGTGCATTAGACCAGTTCTACAATCACTATGTTGAATATTTTAATGGCATTAGAAAACATAAAGAAGAAAAAGCAAATATATTTTCAGCACCCCCAGTATTCATTGCTGTTTGTAATAACACATCCGTTTCAAAAGAAATGTACAAATACATTGCTGGCTACGAATATGAAAATGCAGAAGGAAAGACGATAACAGTCCACGGTGCAAAAGATTTATTTTCTAATTACGATATAGCAACTAATCGTCCATTAAAAAGACCTCCAACTTTGCTGATTGACAGCGATGCGCTGGAAAATGGTGAACAAATAAATGACGACTTTAAAAAAATATTTGCATCTGAAATAGAAGAGTATAAAAAAGACTATGCACGAATGCACGGACAAGGAAGCACTGAAAAAATAACAGATGCCGAAATTATAAGAGAAGTAGTAAACACTGTTGGTAAACAAGGGAAATTAGGTTCGCATATTCGTTGTGTTGTTTCTGTTTCAATGCTTACCGAAGGTTGGGATGCAAACACGGTTACCCATATTATGGGATTACGTGCTTTTGGTTCGCAATTACTCTGCGAGCAGGTTGCAGGTAGAGCATTGCGAAGAATAAATTATTTTTTACAAGGGTATGATAAAGACGGAAATCCAACAGATGATAAACGCAAAATTGTAATCGAAAAATTTCCACCTGAATATGCTCACATCATTGGCGTTCCTTTCAAAATGTTTAAAGGTGGAAAAACAGAACCACCGCCACCACCAGTTGACTTGACGCATATTGCAGCTATTCCTGCCCGACAAGCTGAAATGGAAATTGAATTCCCGAATGTTGTTGGTTACAGAATTGAAAATTATGATGGTGAAATAAAATACGATTTCAGTGAAATAGAAAATTATGAAATTGATGGCTCTATGTTTCCAACCGAAACAATTATGGCGACCCCTATTTCTGCAACAGAGGAAAAATTAGAAGTAAAATCGGTTATAGAAAAACGGGATAGTGAGTTAATTTTCTTCATCACGAAAGAATTAATTAAATATCATTTTAGTGATGAAGAAAGTAATCCTCGTTTTCAAAAATTCAATAAACTAAAAAGTATTGTTGAAATTTGGTATAGCGAAAAGGTATTGTTGCTGAATATTACAGACCAACGATTTAAACGACTTTTATTCTTTGAAGACCCAAAGAAAATTGTTGACCACATTGCCAGAGGTATCAATCCACAGAATAATACTACGGAACATATTAGACCAGTATTTAATTATCACAATAAGTTTAACAGTACAAAATATGTAAATGGTAATACGGTGAAAGAAGTTTACCCAACCGAAAAAAGTCATGTTAATTATGTGGTAATGGATAGTGATTGGGAAGGAATTTGTGCCAAAACATTAGAAGAAATTGGTACAGTAGAATCCTATGTAAAAAATCAATTTTTAGGTTTTGCTATCCCCTATGTTAAAGATGGTAAAGACCGATTATACTTTACCGATTTCATTGCAAGAGTTAAAAGTAAAGACGGTACTATCAAAAATCTGATGATAGAAATAAGTGGAATGAGCAAAGATAAGGCAGAAAAAAAATGGTTTGTAGAAAATCGTTGGATACCTGCTGTAAATACTTTAAAAGAAAAATACGAATATCCCGAATGGCATTTTATTGAAGTGGCAAACGACATCCGAAACATCAAGAATCAATTAATCGAAAAAATTAACAGTATATAATGGCAAAGCAAGTAGAATCAATAAAACATAAAACCGATACCCGTGCTCACATTCCGAGTAAGGAAGAAGCAGGTTATGAAGATGCCAATGCCAAAGTGCAAGACGGTAAAAAGGTTTTAGAACTTCCTAAAAACCCTGTGGTGCATCGGGGACAAGACCCTGAATTGTTTTGGTTGAACAAATACGGCAATGACGACCGTGATGATTTGCTAAAGGTGGACATACGCAGCCTTTACCGCCACGAACATATAGCACCCGAAACGCTGATTAAGAATTTATACAATGTAACAGAAACCAAAAGCGACCAAATTGATTTGTTTAGTGTAAACGAACTATTTGGGAATGCTTTAGACAAAGACGAAGTGGAAAAAGTAAGTGAATATTACCACCACCAAGACGGCTGGACTAATCGACTAATCCAAGGTGATAGTCATTTGGTTATGGCAAGTTTATTGGAACGCGAAGGAATGGCAGGTCAAGTGCAAACCATTTTTTTTGACCCTCCGTATGGCATTTCATATAATTCTAATTGGCAAATTAAACTTAATGATAAAATTGTAAAGGATGGACAAGATGAAATGATTTCTGGTGAACCTGAAACAATAAAAGCATTTAGGGATACTTGGGAATTAGGTATACACTCATACTTATCCTATTTAAGAGACCGGCTATTAATTGCAAAAGAGTTACTTAATGAAAGTGGAAGCTGTTTTGTTCAAATTAGTGACGAAAATGTACATTTAGTTAGGAACTTAATGGATGAAGTATTCGGCAGCGAAAATTTTGTATCTCAAATTATTTTTAGAACAAGTACTCCATTAGTTTCAAAATTACTTCCAAGTAATGGAGATTATTTAATTTGGTACTCTAAGTCAAAAGAAAATATAAAGTTTAGAAGTCTTTATGGTCCTAAAAAACTTGGAAAGGATAGTCAGTTTAAAATGGTTGAATTGATTGATGGGACAAGACGGAATTTAACAAAAGATGAAGTTGAAGACTTTTCAAAATTGCCAAATGGTGCTAGAGTATTCAGGTTGTCCACAATGTCATCTACTGGGTACACACCGTCATGCACATTTCCTTTTGTATTTGATGGCAAAGAATTTAGTTTATCCAATGGGAAATCTTGGAGAACTAATAAAATGGGAATGGAAGAATTGGCAAAACAGAATAGACTTTACCCAACAAAAAACTATTTAAATTTTGTGCAATATGCTGATGATTTTTCAGTTGTAGAAATTGGTAATAATTGGACAGACACCTCCTCTGAAACATCTAAGCAATATGTTGTACAAACTTCCACAGAAGTAGTAAAACGTTGTTTATTAATGACTTCAGACCCAGGCGATTTGGTTTTAGACCCGACATGTGGAAGTGGGACATCTGCTTTTGTATCTGAGCAATGGGGAAGAAGATGGATAACTATTGATACTTCTCGTATTTCAATTAATATTGCTAAGAATCGATTAATGACCGCGGCCTTCCCCTTTTATCTACTATATGATTCGAATAATGATGTGAGGCTTGGTTTTAAATATAAGACTGTTCCTCATTTAACATTAGGTAAGATTGCAAATAATGAGCCAGCAACCCTTGAAACCTTATTTGACCAGCCAGAAATTGATAATAAAAGACTTCGAGTAAGTGGCCCATTTACAGTGGAGACTTTACAAAATTTTGAACCAATAAGTCCTGCAGATTTAGACGATGAAGTAAGAGTAAACGAGTCAGCAGGAGCATTTGAAGAAGTGATTAAACAACACTTATTAAGCGCAGGAATTAAAAACGGCAGAAAAGATGAAATGGTTGTTTTCCGTAGTGTGGAGTTATTGAGCCATTCGTATTTGCACGCAGAAGGTTTTTATTTGACTGAATCTGGTGAACAAAAAGCCTATTTCCATATTGGACCCAAGTTTGGTACAGTAAGTAAAACAGCTGTAAATGAGGCAGTAAAAGAATGTCGTCAGCGTGGCGATGCTGGTTGGTTAATCATTCTCGGTTTTAGTTTTGAAAGTGATATTGAGGGTAGCTCACAAACAATGAGTATGGGTAAATTTGAAGTTACCAAGGTTCGTATTCACGATGACTTGTTGCAGGAAGGATTAAAAAAGAAACCAGCAAAAAGTGCAGCTAGTTTTGTAACCATTGGCGAACCCGACATTGCCCTTCGGCAAGCTCAGGGCACAAATCAAGTTGAAGTTGAAATACGAGGCTTAGATATTTACGACCCTATCAAAGATGAAGTAAAAGCACGTAACATATCTGACATCGCATATTGGATGGTAGATGAGGATTATGATGGTAGCAATTTTGTGGTAAAACAGGTTTTCTTCTGCGGTGGTGAAAAGACGGAGTTTGATAAGTGGAAAAAAGGACTTGATAATTTAGCTAAAGACAGTACCAAAAAGAAAGTAGAGAAAACGCTGAAAATAGAAATTGATGATGAAGCCTTCGACCGTTTATACGGACACATTTCTCTTCCAATCCAAATCAAACAGAAAGGGCAAAAAATTGCGATACGAATCATCAGCCAGTTTGGTGAAGAATGTACAAAGGTTTTAACGACAGAATAGCGAACGCATTTGGTGGCACATTTGTATTTTTTTCCAATGGCACAGACCAACGCTAAAAAAATCCAAAAGAGCCACCAAGCCACCGCACAAAGACAGACACAATGGGCAGAAAACAACACAACAGAAAAAACAACGAACACCTAACAGCACCTACAAAAAATTGGCGGTTCAGTGCTTCGTATGACAGTTTTGTGGTTAATCAAACATTCGTTCTTCGTATGAACATTTGTGGTAAAAATCGCCAACTTCTTGTAGCTGCAAAACGTTAGCAGTAATTTGAGAAAGTAACGTCTATGAAACTAAAAGTAATAATATTATTTTCGTTTTTATTTACACTCGCCTGTAATAAAAAGGACATCAATCAACCATATACTGAAGAAAGCAAGTTCATTTCAGCAGTTGATATATCACT
>CAMAQS010000096.1 GCA_945860565.1 Chitinophaga pinensis
ATCGCTCATAAAATCCATGCTCCAGCTATGATTGACAGCTACGGCTTGCTGAAGGGGCTGTCGGACTCGGGCTGGCAAACGTCGCTTTCCTCTGCGTTTCTGATTCATTTTGAGGAGCTTGTAAACTCGGTAAACGCGCTTGTGGTTCCATACCTTACCACGGCGTCGCAGGTAAGCAAAAAGCTTGCGAAAACCGTAGGTTGGGTGTTGCCCGGACAATTCCTGCAACGATTCGATAATGTCGCTGTCGTCCTTGGCACTTTGGTAGTAATACTGAGATCTTGGAATGGAGGCTAGTTTGCAGGCCCTGCTCACCGGTACGCCGTAATCGCGTACCAATTCTTCGGCTATTTGCCGTTTGGTGGCAGGGCCCAGCCTTTTTTTGAGAACAAGTCCCTCAAAAGCTGGTTATCCATCGCTAGATCAGCGTACATCCTCTTGAGGCGCGAATGCTCCTCTTCCAGGGTTTTGAGTATCTGGACATCGGACACATCCAACCCCCCGTATTTGGCCTTCCACTTGTAAAAGGTGGCGGGTGCGATGCCCATTTCTCGGCAGATGACCCCGGTGGCTATACCGGATTCATGCTTTTGAAGGGCCTGTACAACTTGAACTTCGGTGAATCGTGATTTTTTCATGGTAGTTTAAAATTAAAGGAATTTCTCTACTTTTAAACTGTCTGCATTTTAGGGATACTTACAATACAGAGTTAAACATATAAATTTTAATTATAGGGATGTAAGTAGGTTGAGAATAAAAGTGAGATGTTCACGGATTGTAAAAATTAATCTAAACCGCTATGGTATAAATTATAGATTCTACCCTCCGTTAATAGTATTTACGAATAGATAGAACAACCCTATCTTCCTCGTCCATTTGATTTAGTTAGGGGATAATATCGTTTATATCCATTCTTTGTAGTGGTTTGGAGAGACTTCTCCCAAAGAGATTATACTCGGACCACCTTCTTTGATTTCATCTTTGATGATTGAGAATACTAGGTGGAAAAAAACTTTACCATATCAGTGTAACACTTCTATTTAAAAGTTCGGTATTCCACTGTACTTGGTAAGTTCTACCCGTCAATTGATCTAGAAGTAAAAAATTATACATGTTTTTTGTTGGTATAATTCTGAATCTACCTTGAATTTCTTGATCGTTAAATGTTAGAGATTCGCTATTTAAATCAACAACACCCTCAAATCCTTCATTGATATTAAAATGAACCTGCCAAATTTTCCCATTACGTGTATCTAATTTGAGAAAAGTCCAATAATTTTCAGTTGGATACATTTCGTAAATTGAGGCATTAAATGTAGTTTCTTTGTAATTTTTTTCTGATTCCTTTTTAATTTTTGAAACTAAATCCTTTGAGGGTTTACTAAATGATAAAAAAATTCTATTGAGAAGCACCTGTTTATCAAATTTGATCACATCGTGTTGAAAATCAATTAACAAATTAGGAAAAATCCAATTGAAATCGAAATATTGCTTTTCATGAGCAAAATGCATTCTTCCGTATTGATTTTCTAAGGTAGATTTAATATTACGAACGACACTCAAAACATTATCAGGATTATCTAAAACCACATAAACACGTTCTAGTTTTTTAGATTTTAAATGAAAAAGAAATGAAACTGATAAATTTTTATAATAACTTAATTCGTAATTTTCTATTTCAAAAGGACAATATAAAGAATCGCTATATTCACCAAATTTGTCTAAATGCTTTAATCTATTAGAATATTTATTTTTAACATCTTCTTCCGTCATACCCCATACTAAATTCTCCCATCCAACTAGACTATTAGTCGGAATATGTGCTGGAACGGACTGGGAGTAAAGGATCTTTGATAACAACATCAGGGTTAGGGTTACCAAAAAGTTATAGTTATTTTTCATTTTAGGTAAATTATTGGAAAGGATTATTTTATCAAAGTTAATCCGATGGGATTGAATCTTGAATATAATTTGGATTGGTGGTTTGTTGTTTTGCTAGGTGTTGTATTTCTCCATTTTGAAACGAAGTATCATTTCCCCTAGGGGTATACCATAAGCCGATTCTATAAGTCCGGGGGTATTGAATGAGGGGTGGTGTTTGGTAAGATTTAAGACAAGTAGGGTCAAAACTCCATTTTTCTCTGGGATTTGTGATAGGTTATCTTAATTGGCGGCCTGGAACACCCTCATTTCATGGTTATATGCCTACTATTGTGGGCACTTTTTATTGTATTTTGGAGGGGGGATTATGCTCAACTTGACTCTTTGACCCGTTTTACGAAAAATGAAAAGTTCAGTCTGTGCCTTTCGTTCAACTTTCATCAATTTTAGGAGAAGTATTATAAGCTAATTTAGAAACAATGAAAAAATCCATCATCATATCTTCACTAAAGGGCATCACTTTCCCCCTTTTCTATTATTTTTTGTTAATTGTAAATGTATTTGGGCAGTCATCATCTCAAACATCTCTTTGCTTACCTTTTCTCAAAACTGACTCCATAAGTTCTCTAGGAATTGATAGTGTAGTTTGCAATGCAACAGTTGTCTTGGATGGTGGCAGTAATGTAATTGTTCGCGGATTTTGTTGGTCGACAAATCCCAATCCAAATATGGGAAAATATAGGAATGAAGTAGGTAGTGGTTTAGGATCTTACGGTGCTACTATTCATGGGTTGAGTCCAAATACAACTTATTACGTACGGGCATATGCTAAAAATATTTCAGGTGTAGTCTATGGCAATGAAATTATGTTTACGACTAGAAATATCACTGTTGGTTCATTTTATGGTGGGGGTTATGTTTTCAAAATTGATAGTATAAATAATCGAATGATGATTTGTGCTCCAAATGATCTTGGTAATGCTGAATGGGGTTGTAATGGAACAAGTATTTCTGGTACATCCCCTCAACTAGGATTTGGTTTTTTAAACTCAGGTACTATTCTTTCATTATGTACCCAACAAAATACCGCTGCTAGTTTGTGTGAAAACTACTCCAACTTGGGATTTCAGGATTGGTTTTTGCCCAGTGATCATGAATTAAGAGAATTATTGCAAGTTTTCGGTCCTAGTCAACAAGCGAATCTTAGTACTTCAAGTTATTCATGGTGGTGGTCTAGTTCCCAGTTTAATAATAATATATGTTGCCCACCACAGAATTGGAACGCAATAGCCGTACGTTATGAATTAGATTACAACTATGTTGATTATATGGCCATATCAAAAAGTGATTTACTTAAAGTTAGACCAATAAGGTATCAATATTTCAACGGTTCTGTACCCGATAATATTGTGATTTCAAGTCCGATGGCCACGGAGGTATCGGCGAATTCAGCTAGAATTGGAGGCTATATTAATAGTCAAAGAATTAATAATTCGGTTGTGGGTGGCGTTGTATTTGGGTTACACGGAAATACAATTTATTCTTCATTATTTGTTAGTCTAATAAACCAAAATGGGCCATTTAGTACTAGATTAACTAATTTACAAGGTAATCAAAATTATTTTTTTAGAGCATTTGCTATTTCTTATAATGATACTATTTTTGGCGATTCTATTGGTTTTACCACAACTAATTCGCCCTATTATTTAGGAATGAATATTGGAGGAGGCTCAATATTTTATATCGATTCCTCTGGGCAAAATGCACTTATTTCTGCAGATTCTGATTTAGGTTCATTTGCTTGGGGTTGCGAAAATCAATTGTTTAGTGGAACATCAAATGTAATTGGTTCTGGTGAGGCTAATACAGCAATTATATTGACTTTATGTCAAGACTCGAATACCGCGATGAAGGCCTGTGAGAGTCTGGTTTTGAATGGGTATTTTGATTGGTATTTGCCTAGTTTTGATGAAATGGAACTGTTACGTACTTTTAAAAATTTAAATGGATGGTACTGGACTAGTTCTCTATGTGGAATTATGACTCATTCTTCAGGTATTACATTATCAGGTTGGAACATGTGCTATGAACGACATGTGGAATTATTAGTTCGACCGATTAGATCCATTTATAATAATTTTAATACACCAACAGTAAACACGTTACCTCCGAAAGAGGTTACTAATGGTAGTGTATCAATAGGGGGAACAATCTTTAATTCTGGTGGCACCCAGGTTACTCAAAGAGGTGTTGTATACGATACAATTCCATCGCCAAGTTTACAAAATAATGCGATTACTAGTGGTTCTGGTATTGGTGTTTTTAATTTGATGATAAATGGATTATCAGATACCACATTATATCATACAAGGGCTTTTGCAACAAATTCTATCGGGACCTCATATGGTAATGATGTATCATTTAGAACCACTAATTCTCCATATTTTATTGGCCAAAGTATTTTTGGTGGAATTATCTTTTATATTGACCCTACTGGTCAACATGGATTAATTTGTGCTCCTAATGATCAAGGGGTTAATAACTGGTCGACGGCTATAAATGTATGTGATGATTTGGTTTTAAACGGATATACGGATTGGCGGTTACCCGCAATTAATGAATTAGTTCTAATGTATAATATTTTACATTTAAATAATCAAGGTAATTTTGGCACATTTCGTGGATATTGGAGTAGTAATGAGTTTAGTGGTGATCGGGCTTTTCATATGTTGTTCGATTTAGGTTATTCGCATTTGGCTCAATTTAAATATGTTCATAATAATATTCGAGCTGTGCGGTCATTTTAATTAGATTTATTCTATTGTAAACTAGCTCTAGTATGAAAATTGATTTTAAGGTATTTTATTCTCTCATCCAACTTTCATCAATTTTAGGAGATGTTCTTAATCAATAAACAACTTAATAGGATTGAGAAAATTCAACCCACGACTTTCAAGAAATTGGGGTTCAAGGAAAGGGAACATCTCCAAGAATGGATTTGTAATAACCCTTCTTGTTTGAATGAAGAGTTACTTATCATTCAAAAAGAGTTTAGCGGATTTTATGACACGTCTGAACGATTGGATTTGTTGGCAGTAGATAAACAGGGGAATCTAGTTATTATCGAGAATAAATTAGACGATACCGGCAGAGATGTAACCTGGCAAGTGTTGAAATACGCCTCTTATTGTTCAACTTTGAACAGTGGTCAAATTATTACCATTTTTACGGATTACTTATCCAAAACGGGTTCTACGGATAGTGCAGAAGAATTGCTCGAGGATTTCTTAGAACTATCGGACTATAGAGAAAAACTCAATATTGGAAATACCCAGCGGATTATTATGATCTCTGGTGAGTTTAGAAAGGAAGTAACAAGTTCCGTTTTGTGGTTACTTAATTTTGGACTTCGGGTTCAATGTTTCAAAGCTACTCCCTTCAAGAATGACGAGCAATTATTCCTGAATCTGGAACAGATTATTCCAATTAAAGAAGCTGAAGACTATGTCATCAGTATGGCCAAGAAGTCACGAGAAGAAATGGGTATTCAGGAGGATATGAAAGCTCGCCATATCATTCGAAAGAAGTTTTGGACACTCTATATTAAGGAGGTTTCTAAGGTTACCTCCTTGTACGCCAATGTTAGTCCGTCCAAGGATCATTGGATTTCGGCAGGTTCTGGCGTATCGGGAGTAACTTTTAGTAGCGCCGTTACGGGTGATAGTTTGCGAATCGAGTTAACCATTTCTGGTAAGACTCAGGAAGAGAATAAACACTTTTATAATTTACTGCACCAGAAGAAGGCGCAAATTGAATCAGATTTTGGTCAACGCCTTGAATGGGAAAGAATGGATGATAAACGGATGAGTCGTATCAAGTTTCAGTTGGATGGTTTAGACACCTTCAATGAAAGTAATTGGAACAAAATGATTGAGTTTATGGTGCATTATGTGCCACCATTTGAATCCAGCATCAAGAAGGCGATTTTAGCGATAAACAAAAAAATTTAGGGTTTGGAAAATCAAGGCCAAGTTAAATCCAAAAAAAGAGTTACCGATCATGGGGAGGTCTATACCAATGAGCGAGAGGTTAAAGCCATGTTGGATCTTGTAAAAGATGAAACGGAACGTATTGAATCTCGTTTTTTGGAACCGGCATGTGGTAACGGTAACTTTTTAGCTGAAGTTTTGGAAAGAAAACTAAATGTGGTTGATTCTAGGTATAAGAGGAGTCAATTTCAGTGGGAAAGGTATTCAGTATTGTCAGTTTCAAGCATCTATGGAGTTGATATACTTGAGGATAATGCGGAAGAATGTAGAAATCGATTGTTTAATCTTTATAAATCAAGGTATTCATCCCATTTTAAGGATAAGTGTCAAGAGGATTGTCTTCGGAGTATTCGCTTTCTGTTGAATAGAAATATACTTTGGGGAGATGCCTTGGATTTTACGAATCCTGTTACTGTAAGTACCCCTTTTTCCAGACAGGTTTAAAGTGTTAAGTTAAGGTTGAATTTGTTGTTTCCATTCGGTAGGTGTTCGGTTCTGTAGGGCTTCATGGGGTCTTCGTTCGTTGTATTCTTCGATCCATTCTTCGGTGAGGGCTCTAAC
>CAMAQS010000097.1 GCA_945860565.1 Chitinophaga pinensis
CTGCCGCTAGCGTTCATCCTGAGCCAGGATCAAACTCTCCATAGTAAAAGATATTTGATCCGGCTTCCCAAAGTAAATTTTATTCGACTTGGGTGGCTTGTTATTCCTTACCTTTTCTTTCAAAGAACTTTATAATCTACCTTGCTTCACAGTAAGGCTTTTTATTCATTTTTTTCCATTACTTCCGAAACGGGATGCAAAAGTAACACTTTTTTTTATTCTTGCAACCTTTTTTTGAAATATTTTTGAGATTTTTTATTTCCTCTTTTTTCTATTTCCCTTGTCTCTTCCAGAACGGGAGTGCAAAGGTAAGGGATTAAAAAACCAAAAAACAAATTATATTAATAAAAAAACAATATAATCTTAACCGCTTGTTGACCTATAACGATTTAAGGACAATCTTTTTTTTGCCCTCCAACAAACTACCATCCCCGTAACTGAGAAATCGGTAATTTTCTTGCAATGCGAAATCATAAATTTCCTTCCATCTATCCCCTACCAAAGCTGAAATTAGCAATAACAGAGTTGAATTTGGCTGGTGAAAATTGGTAATTAATTTCGAAACCAGTCGAAATTCGAATCCCGGAACAATGAAAATTTGGGTTTCACCATTCAACTCGCCCCCCCTACCCTCTACAAAATCTCTTAAAGCAAGCAATGCATCTCTTGTGTTAATCTCTCTATACCGCAACAAATAGCCATCCCCCGAAGACACAAAAATAGAATCTAACTCTCCGCAACACAATTTCGCACCCAACACTACCATACTTTCAAGCACCCTGCAAGCCGTTGTTCCCACCGCTATTACTTCGCCTTCTCCATTTAATAGTGTATCTAACAATTTTGTGGTGATTACAAAACGTTCTGCATGCATTTCGTGTTCGTCGGCATATTCCGCTGTTACGGGTTTAAAAGTACCTGCACTTACGTGCAAAGTTACTTCTGCCCTCTTTATACCTTTATTGGCAATGGACTGTATTAAATTGTCAGTAAAATGCAGCGATGCGGTAGGCGCAGCCACGGCGCCTTCGTGTTTTGCAAATAGTGCTTGGTAATCGGCGGTATCGCTCTGTTCTATCTCTCTCTTTATATATGGGGGAAGCGGAACCTCACCGAACAACTCAAGTGCTTCGAATACCTCACAATTTACGAGATCTAACCTTACTGTATTGAGTTCTCTGTCTAACCAATTAATTTTGATTGATTTATCTTCAATTGTTTTAGACAACCATTCGCCTTCTTTAAATTTTCGTCTATTTCCAACTATTACTTCCCATGACAAAAAATCAGCTGACAATGGTTTCAATAAAAATATCTGAATAGAATAATTCCTCTCCGATTGAAACCACAGTCTGGCGGGAATGACTTTGGTATTATTTACTACCATTAAATCGGTAGAATCCAAATAATCTGCCAAGTCAGTAAAATATTGTGATTGTATGTTGTCATCCTTAAACACCAACAATTTGGAAGAATCTCTCGGTTTGACAGGAAAATTTGCAATCCTGTCTTCAGGAAGTTCGTACGTGAAATCTTTTAAGGCAATCTTGGGAATCATTCTTATTGGGAATGGTGCTAATGTAAAATGGCTTGTTTTAATGCTTGTAGAGCATGTGCGCGGTGAGAAATTTGATTTTTCACTGTTTCACCCAATTCTGCAAAAGTTTGTTCATAACCGTCTGGCACAAAAAGTGGATCGTAACCAAAACCTTGAACTCCTTTTAAAGTATGGGCAATTTTACCATGTACTTCACCCTTAAAATATAATGGTTCCTCTGAGAAACCGACTGCTGCTATCACGGTAATGAAATAGGCGGTTCTGTCCGTTTCATTTTGTAAAGCCTTTAACAGCTTTTGGTTGTTTGCAAGATGATCCGTTGGACCGGTTGGATTTGCATATCTCGCAGAAAAGATGCCAGGTGCGCCCAAGAGTGCATTCACACATAGACCAGAATCGTCCGCAAAGCAGGGTTTTCCGGCAAAATCAAACACAGCATTGGCTTTTAGGAGTGCATTTTCATGAAAAGTATTTGCAGTTTCTTCCACTTCCTCAAAGAAACCAATTTCTTTAAGGGAAACAATTTGTGCAAAAGGCGCCAAAATGCTTCGGGCTTCCTCTAATTTATGGTTGTTATTGGTGGCAAAAATCCAAATTGGCCTATCCATTATGATTTAACTCTAACGGTGCGTTGTTCAATTCTTTTTTCGTAATCCTTACCTAAAAACAAACGGTGAACAAAAATACCGGGAACGTGAATTTCATTGGGATTCAATTGTCCGACTTCAACGAGTTCTTCCACTTCGACAATGGTAATTTTGCCGGCCATGGCCATCATAGGATTGAAATTTCTTGCAGTATCTTTAAAAACAAGGTTCCCATAACGGTCGCCTTTCCATGCTTTAACGATTGCAAAATCTGCATTAAATGCAAATTCCATCAAATATGTTTGACCGTTAAATTCACGTGTTTCTTTGCCAATCGCTACTTCGGTTCCTACGCCTGCAGGGGTAAAAAACGCGGGTATACCTGCACCAGCAGCGCGACATCTTTCGGCTAGAGTTCCTTGAGGGATGAGTTCAACTTCGAGTTCACCTGACAACAATTGTCTTTCAAACTCTTCATTTTCGCCCACATAAGAACTAATCATCTTTTTAACTTGATGTTGTTTTAACATCAATCCAATGCCAAAATCATCAACTCCTGCATTGTTAGAAATACAGGTCAAGTCTTTCACTCCCTTATTTACGAGAGCAGATATGGCATTTTCTGGGATTCCACACAAGCCAAATCCACCCAACATAATTGTTGCACCGTCGAAAACATCGGCTATAGCAGATTCCGCATTGGTATAAACTTTGTTCATTTATTTGGTTCTAAAGACGCCGACAAACCTTTTTCTAATAAGGTTTCACAAATTGGTTTTAAATCAATTTTAGAACCCAGTTTAACGGCATAACGACCTTGAGTATGAACAAACCAAGCACATTGTTCGGCTTGCACCTCATCGTGTTGGCAATATTTCATCAAACATTCAATTACCCAATCGAAGGTATTAAGATCATCATTATAAAGTACAATGGCCCAATCTTTGGTTGCCAATTGTTGCAAAAGTGCGGTTACTTCTTCGTTTAATTCGTGGTTAATCATGATAAATATTACAATTAGTCGATTCTTCTATGTTTAGGTAACAATTTAGCTTTGCTTTCGTTTCCGTGGATGAGACGAATTATGTTCTTTCTATGGGTATAAACGACCAAAACAGCAATAGAGACTGTAAAAAACACTACAGTTGGTTGTCTATATTCGGGGTGATCCAATCCAAAAACGCTTACAAACAAAACAGGAACAGAGATTCCAGCGATGATGCTGCTCATACTCACGAAACGTGTTAGAAACAAGGTTATTAAAAACAGAGCCAAAGCAATTGAGGTAAGTTGATAATTTAAAGCAATGATCATACCTGAAAGGGTTGCAATGCCCTTACCGCCTCTAAATCCAGCAAAAACGGGAAGTAAATGACCAATAACGGCGGCAAAACCCAAACCAAGCATAATATTAACTCTGTCTGCGTTATCGAATCTTAACCCAGACCATTTCATAAGAACATATACCAATGAAGTGGCGAAAAAGCCTTTCAGCACATCCATGGTTAAAACAATCCAACCAGCGGTTTTACCTAAAACCCTAAAAGTATTTGTTGCTCCTGCATTTTTACTGCCAAAATCTCTTACATCTTTTCCGTAAAATGATTTCCCAATCCACACTGAGCTTGGAATAGACCCAAGTAGATAGGCGAAAATCAGGATAATGGTACCTTCAAAAAGGTGTTGATTAAAAAGTTCTTCCATTTTTTATATATCGGTTGTTTTCAGGAATTCTAAATTCAACGGTCACAAATTAAAGTTCTTTTTGCCGTTGTTGCAAATGTAAAAAACTAAAAATGCCGTGTATTTTTTGCAGTATGTGCAAAAAATACACGGCAAATGAGATTAATAGGTGTTAAAATCGGAACATTGAACCACCATAAACGGCGGTATCCTCTAGTTCTTCTTCAATTCTTAACAATTGATTGTATTTGGCCATTCTGTCTGAGCGAGAAGCTGATCCAGTTTTAATTTGACCTGAATTCATTGCAACCGCTAAATCCGCAATGGTACTATCTTCAGTTTCGCCACTTCTGTGACTCATTACATTGGTATAGCCATTTCTGGTAGCCAATTGAATGGCATTGAGTGTTTCTGTTAGCGTTCCAATTTGATTTACTTTAATAAGGATACTGTTTGCGATTCCTTCATTAATTCCACGTTGAAGTCTATTCACATTTGTAACAAACAAATCATCACCGACCAATTGGATTTTTGAACCCAATTTTTCGGTCATCAGTTTCCAGCTTTTCCAATCGTCTTCAGCGCAACCATCTTCGATGCTAATAATTGGATATTTTTTGCACCATTCAGCCCAATAATCTACCATTTCTTCACCAGACATAGATTTACCACTTGATTTTTTAAAGGTATACAAACCCGTTTTTTCGTCATAAAACTCGCTGGTTGCAGCATCCATGGCAATGTACACTTCTTCACCAGGTTTGTAACCAGCTTTTTCAATGGCGCGAAGCACAATTTCAATGGCTTCTTCGTTGCTTTGAATATTTGGGGCAAAACCACCTTCATCGCCTACGTTTGTGCTGTATCCGGCATCCTTCAATACAGATTTTAAGTGGTGAAAAATTTCAACCCCCATACGTAAACCATGGCTAAAGCTTTCTGCTTTAACAGGCATTACCATGAATTCTTGAAAATCAATTTTGTTGTCGGCATGAGCACCGCCATTTAAAATGTTCATCATTGGAACGGGCAACACATTGGCATTGGTACCACCAACATATCTGTAAAGTGGCATTCCCAATTCATCGGCGGCAGCTTTTGCTGCTGCCAAAGAAACTGCTAAAATGGCGTTGGCACCCAAATTGGATTTATTTGGTGTTCCATCTAATTCGATCATAACCTGATCAATTTCATTTTGAGAAGTCACTTCCATGCCTTCAAGTGTTTCAGAGATAATGTTGTTTACATTGTCTACGGCTTGCATAACACCTTTACCAAGGTACATGCTTTTATCGCCATCTCTTAATTCAGCGGCTTCATGGATACCTGTGCTAGCGCCAGAAGGCACTGCGGCTCTTCCGAAACCACCGTCTTCGGTGAACACTTCTGCCTCCACGGTTGGATTACCGCGTGAGTCTAATACTTGTCTTGCTTGGATGTGGGTTATTTCACTCATAAATGTATTTTTGGGGGTTATTTTTTATGTTTAGACATCAAATCAATAAACTGATCAAACAGATATATTGAATCGTGTGGCCCAGGAGAGGCTTCTGGGTGATGTTGAACTGAAAACGCAGGTTTATCTAAACGCATGATGCCTTCTACGCTGTCGTCATTTAGATTAACATGGGTTAACTTTATAACATCTTTTTTGGTTTCGTCGTATTTAACAGCAAATCCATGATTTTGACTGGTAATTTCGCTTCTGCCAGAAATTAAATTTTTAACTGGATGGTTGCATCCTCTGTGTCCGTGGTGCATTTTATATGTTTCTAATCCACTGGCTAAACTCAAAAGCTGATGACCCAAACATATGCCAAAAGTAGGTATGCCAGCATCCACCACTTGTTTTACTGTTTCGATGGCATAAATCATGGAAGCAGGGTCACCGGGGCCGTTGCTAATCATAAATCCATCGGGTTTCCAGTTAAGTATATCGGAAGCTGATGCGTTATATGGGAAAATCCCTAAAGAACAATTTCTGTTAATCAATTCTCTGGAAATATTCTTTTTGCTACCAAAATCTATCAATGCAACTCTAAAGTCTTGATTTTCGGCTTGTATTTCATGAAATTCTTTGCTAGAAACAAAGGGAGCTAAATCCAAGCCATCCATTGAAGGAACTTCCAACAATTTGGCTTTAAGGGTTTCAACATCCATAATTTCACTTGAGATAATGGCATTTTGGGCACCTGATTCACGAATGTGCGCGACCAAACTTCGGGTATCAATATCTGATATTCCGACTAAATTATTGTCAATAAAATAGGTATCCAAACTACTGGAACCCAATTTTCTGGAATAATTGAGGGAGTATTTTTTACAAACCAATCCGGCGATTTTAATGTCATCACTTTCTACTTCGTCATCATGAACGCCATAGTTACCAATGTGGTCTGTGGTCATTATTAAAATTTGTCCGAAATAAGAGGGGTCTGTAAATACTTCTTGATAACCGGTCATTCCTGTGTTAAAGCAGATTTCTCCGGAAGTAGTTCCAATTTTACCAATGGCTTGTCCTTCATAAAAAGTGCCATCTTGTAGCACCAATAAGGCTTTAGATATTTGAGATGTCACGTTACGGGTACAAATTTCCCTATTTTGCAGTAAATAACAAAATTATAGGGCATTCATTTTCCCACATAATTCATAAATAC
>CAMAQS010000098.1 GCA_945860565.1 Chitinophaga pinensis
TGCTTTATCTTGGGCAGCTGTGAGTTCTATGGCCTCACCTTGTCCATCTATGGCTTTCCAATGGTCAATTTGTTGTTTTTGAATAAGAATATATCCTTTTTTCTCTAACGCTTTAAAAGCAGCCCTATCGAATGTTTTCTGACCCAATATTTCCTTGAATGAATGGGGTTTGCGCGTTTTTCCTAAAAGATGCATGAGGGCTTCAAATTGCTTCTCAGACCTTTTTTGCAAGGTATTCAAGGCCAAATTTCCTTCAAGTTCATTATCCCAAAAATCAGACAATTCAACCGTTTCTACCCACTTTGCTTTGTAGTTTTCTTTTAACTCTTCTTGCATAGAAATCACCCCTTTTAAATAGAGCGACTTAACATACTTCATTACGGTTTTTTGATTTAATGTCTGTTGAATTTGGTCCACCGTTATATCTTTAGCGCGCAAAAGCATTCCCAAAATTTGGTTCTCTTTGTCATCTAATACCGGCAAATCATCCACAGAGAATTCAGGATGTAACGTAATTTTTGTAGCGGATTGAATGCGGTAACCTGCGGGTAAGGCGGCCGCCATCACATCCCCCAAAAAAGACATATAATACGTTGCCATCCATTTCCAAAATACCATTTGACTGGGCGTAACGATGGGTTTGTCATCCAAAATCTCCAATATATAACTGGCTTGATAACCCAATGGAGGCTCTTCTTCTATTTCCCAAACAATACCCGAATAGACTTTTTTCGTTCCAAATGATACCGCCACCCTCAAACCCGTAACAATAAGCTCATTCCATTCGTAAGGCACCCTATAGGTGTACAACTTAGGCAATGGCACCGGTAAAAGTATTTTGGCAAACAGGGTTATTCTTTCTGACACTCCAAACAAAGTTAACCTGAAAAATTGAAGGAAACCATCATAAGTTTGCGCTACATCAAACGTTTTTATTAATTCAAATTACTCGCCGCCTTGAAACAATTATGAATACACTTTCAGTGAAAATATTTCAAGTAGTTCACTTCATTGCCCAACCCATTTAGGACACCAAACAAATTGCGCTATTTTGTTAAAAAACAATCACTTAATACATACTTTAGTACCTAATTCCAATAATAAAAGGCACCAACAATGCCTGTTGGGTTACAATAAACCCAGACTTAAAATACACCGCGGTTTTTTCCTTAAGTCTATATTTAAATCCTACATTCATTTCGAAATGCGGGGTACTTCTACCACCGTCATATTGATTCCATAGGTGATTGTACCCTATTTTTAGATTAAGCAAAGGTGCTAGTTTGGTTTTGGAGTCTGCATATTCTAAGTCAGATAAAATAGAAACTCCGTGTAGTCCTTCAAAATTCAAATATCCTAGCCCTAAACCAGTAAATACTTTTCTGTCTGCAAAGCACAATCCATTTGTTACTGCAATGGTGTATCCATTTTGCTTATTCTGAAGATTATACCCCTGCCAATTTGGCCCTGGATCCACCCTTACAGTCCTATAAACATACTTCAAATATGCAGATTCGACTTTACCGTAATAGCTCGATTGTCCTTCTAAATTGTTTAAAAAAGCAAAAATTAAGGTTGAGATTGCCAATGTCTTTTTCATTTCTATTACAAATATTCACACCGTTTAATGACTATTTTGAAATTAAACTATCCCTAAATTGTATTCTCCAAAATCCTAAATATCAGACCCTTAAACAACAATACCAAAATTCCACCTACATGAGCCAAAAGAATGATTTTTTGAATTCTTACACTCCATTTTTCACGTCCATCAAATTGGGTTATCCCTAAAAAAGAGTTTAGTGTGGTTGCCAAAACGGTAAAGCCCGATAAATAAATAAGATTCTGCTTTACCGGATGTATGAAAAACAAACTCCCCCAAAAGAGTAAGTTTAAACATAGATGCAATGCAACAAGTCCCAACTCCGTCGTTCTTTTACCAGCGGCAACAACCACCGTTTGATAACCGAATATCAAATTTCCGCGGTGCCCTGACAAAGCCTTTAAAACATCTTTGGTAAACAATGTGAGCAATAGTGTAGAGAAATAATACAACAGCTCCCAAGAAGGAATGCCGAAATGTAACCAAACCGCCAACATAGGTGCCATGGTCAATAATCCCGAGGTCAATTCCCTAATAATGGGCATTTTTTGCAATTTATGTGAATAAAAAAAGCAGCCAATTTGGTAAAAAATGAAAAATATAAAAATCTTATTTGATGCAAAAAAAGCAAATAAAAGCCCCATGAAATTGAATAAAATATAAATGTTGGCCAAGTGTTTGGTTCCAACCGCTCTGCCCATAAGAGCCATATTTGGTTTGTTCACCAAGTCTTTGTCTACATCATAAAAAAAGTTTATAATAAAAGCAGCCGCCACTGTAAAAATGGTAGCCAAAGACATCAAATGAAGGGTAGAATCTGAAACATAAGTCCAAAAGGCGTTGTATTTACTTGAATACGATTTGTAAACCAATTGAATGTAAGCTGCTGTTGCATATTGTGCCATAAGAATAAGACCAATATTGTACCAACGCACAACACCCAAGAAATACAAAAAACGAATTAAATAGCGATTTGTGCCTTTTGGCATCGTTAGATTTTATAGATTACCTGAAGTTTATGTTCTTTCAACATCTCTTGGGCTTTCTCAATATCTTCTGTAAATCCCAAAACAAAACCTCCCCCTCCACTGCCGCATAACTTTAAATAATACGCATTGGTGTCGAGACCTTTTTGCCAAATATCCTCAAAATGAGTGGGAATCATGGGTTGAAAGTTATTTAAAAACAAGGATGAAAGCGCTTTAACGTTGCTTAAAAGTGGTTTGATTTCTCCTTTTAAGAAATGTTTCACCGCATTGTCGTTGTGTTTTTTAAGTTCATTCCGCACCATATTGCGGAAACCTTCCTCCTTTAATCTTTCTAAGAAAATTTCCACCATGCCCTTGGTTTTTCCTGGACTACCAGAATCCATAAGGAAAATTGCGCCTTTTCCACTTAGATTCTCAGAAGGGATTCCCACTGTATCTAAATTTCCTTGACCCTTAATTAAAATAGGCAAGTTTAAGTAACAAATAAGTGGATCTAATCCAGAACTTTTTCCGTGAAAATAACTTTCTAAAACGGACAATACAGTTTTCAATTCCGCCAAATTATCATTTATCATGATGGTATCGGCGGTAATTGGTTCTACAACATATTCTTTATAAAGTGCAGCAACCAGTGCGCCAGATGATCCAACACCAAATCCTTGTGGAATGGAACTTTCAAAATACAAACCTTCATTTAAGTCGGATTCTAATTGTTTAAAATCGAATTTACAGGGCAATTCCCCATTAAAATGCAATTCTTTTAAGTGTTTAACAAACTTTAGAATGCTTTTATTGGAACGAATTTGAGTTTCTGATGGTTCAGTTGGGAATTCAAATTTGCCTTTAAAAAAAGTGTAAGGAATGCTCAAACCCATTGAATCTTCGATGATTCCATATTCTCCAAATAACAATATTTTGGCGTAGAATAATGAGTCTTTTAACATATTAACTTTTTATAGGTAAACCACCTGTATCACTGCAAAGATACAATTGATTTTTGCAATAAGGTAACAATTCAGTTTCTATAAAGTTTTTGACCTGTATTTCGGACGATTTTGGAAACAACACATGAACGTTTGCCCCTGCATCTAGGGTAAAACAAACAGGGGTATTTGTTTGCCTACGAAACGCCCACACTTTTTCAATGGCGGCCAGGGTATTCGGCTTTACCAATAGATAATAGGGTTCCGACGACATCATCATGGCGTGCAACTGCAACGCCTCAGATTCTACAATTTTCATAAACGTATCTACATCCCCCGAAACAAAACATTCACTAATTCTCGTTAAATTGGTGTTTGCTTGTTTAAAACGCGCCTCTGCATAAGGGTGATTTTTAAGTAAATCGTGTCCTTCAGTGCTACTTACAGATTTCTCACCATCGTCAATAATGAGAACGGCGTCCATCCAATTTTTCAAATTTTCGTGAATTTCGAATGGAAATGGCACCGCATGGATATCGGAACTACCTGGAATATCATTGTGATGCCCCCAAACTGCGGGTAAAGCATACACACTCCTACATGCACTTCCAGACCCCAATCTGGCAAATTCACTGGCTCTGGCGTAAAATTCTTCAGACGATGAAACGAATTTACCTTCCAGCTCCGCAAAACACAACGCCAAGGCACCAAAACCCGCCGCTGAACTGGCAATACCTGCTCCATGAGGAAAATTATTGGTGGAATGAATGGTGTATTTACGGTTATTTAATTCGGGTGCCAACGGGATAATTCTATCCAAAAACTGTTTGATTTTGGGAACAAAATTCTCTTTTAATTGTCCATCCAAATAAAAATCCACCTCTAAAGAACTGGCCATTTCTTGTGATACCGTTGTTTTGGCAAAGAGATTTGACAAGGTCCAACTGATGCTCGCATTTGCTGGCAATTGTACTCCACCACTCTTTTTTCCCCAATATTTTACCAGTGCAATGTTACTCGGACACTGATACGTAATTTCTTTTAACATCTAATTGTATTTAATGCAATCGTTCCATTTCATTTTTTCAAAATTCGCAAATACTTCGGGATACGCATTCAACAAAGCGTCATTTGCCAGCAACATATCTCCACCCCAAGCTCCCAACCATTTCCCCAACCCTCTAGAGACCGGTTTTATATTAAAATGAGCATAAACGGAAGGCAGATTTAGCAATTGACTCAAAAATAACTGGTACATTTCCAATCCCGTTTCTAAGGTTGGAATGTCTTGTGCATCCCTTATAACAGCCAAAATTTTCGAAATTTGCTGACGGTAATTTTCATCCTTTGCCACCATTTCCATGTCAGATTTTGTCTTGATTGTACTCTCTCTTGAATTTACTTTTTCACCTAAAAACACAATGTTCCAACCAGTGGTAAGTTCCGAATTTAAATGCCAAGGACGAAAATTACTTTCCTGATTTGCCAACCAAAACACCAAGGATTTCTGCACTTGGGCAATGGCCACATCGTAACCGCTGCCTCCAAATATCTCCCTTTGAATGGTGTGTGGATTTAAACCAAAATAATTACACAACAGGTTTAAGAAGGTACTGCTGCTACCCAAACCGTATAACCGGTCAAATTCTAGCCTACTTTCAAAACGCATTGAATACCCCTGTTTCCAAAAATCTGAAGGTACTTTTTGTAAAATTTGCAACAAAAAGTGTGTTTCTGGGGGATGTTCATTCTGCTTAATTTCACCGTTACGGATATCATTGATTTCAAGTTCTAAAGACAACCAAGGTTTTTCCAAATGATCTATAGCAGAATATCTAAAAAAATCAGCACCATTCTGTGGGGTTTGATAAATCCAAGTATCTAGCCATTGGCCCATATTTACAGGCAATGCCAACGCTTCAAAACCATGCATTACGGCGTACTCTCCTGCCAGAATTACTTTTCCTGGTGCGTAAAACGACTGCATTATGAATGAGAAGTGCTGTTGATTGTTTCTATCGGTAGTCCACGCAATTTTGAAAATATTTCAACTGTTGCACTAAAACTAACGATTTTGTCCTTAAAGTATTCAACTATTTGTTTCTTTTCTTCTTCAGTGGCTTCGAGTTGGTTTAAGATATTCAAAAGGTGCATTTTCATGTGTCCTTTTTGTATTCCAGAAGTTATCAAAGAGCGAACAGCGCTAAAATTCTGAGCCAAACCTGCAATAGCTACCACTTGCATAAGTTGTTCTGCATTGGGCTTTCCAAGAATTTCATGCGCAAATTTCACCATTGGATGTAAGGTAGTAATTCCGCCTACCGTGCCTATTGAAAGGGGTAAGTCTATCCAAAAACGGAACTGTCCGTTTTCAACCGAAGCATGAGAAAGACTGGTATAACTTCCGTTTCTAGCCGCATAGGCATGTGCACAGGCTTCTGTAGCTCTAAAATCATTGCCTGTAGCAATAATTACTGCATCTACTCCATTCATAATTCCCTTGTTGTGAGTCACTGCCCTGTACGGTTCAATGGAGGCAATTCGAATGGCGCGTAAAAATTTTTCTGCAAACTCTTCGTTCGAAATTCCACTACCCTCATTTATATCTGAAACAGGACAATTAACTTCTGCCCTAACAAGGCATTCAGGCGTAAAATTCGATAAAATACTCATCACAATTTGCACT
>CAMAQS010000099.1 GCA_945860565.1 Chitinophaga pinensis
AACAAATTGGTGGCAGACTTAACCGCACAAAAGAAATTGTGCGAAGAGAAACTTAAGACATCTTCAAATATTGCAACTGCCGAAGATTGCACTCCTATAAAACAAAAAAATATTGAATTGGAAGCCAAAATAAAGGCTGTTGAAGCCAAGTTGGTAAACGCAGAAAACAATTTGGTAAATGCGAACAAATTGGTGGCAGACTTAACCGCACAAAAGAAATTGTGCGAAGAGAAACTTAAGACATCTTCAAATATTGCAACTGCCGAAGATTGTACGCCTATAAAACTTAAAAATACAGAACTAGAAACCAAAATCAAAACGGCAGAAACAGAATTGGTTAACGCTAAAAAGACCATTGCAGAATTGACTACTCAGAAGAAAATCTGTGAGGAAAAATTAAAAACCAATACAAACGTAACCCCAGTTGAAGATTGCGCACCATTGAAAGAGAAAATCAAATCAATTGAATCTGAAATCGCCACGTTAAAGACTCAAAATGCAACGATTTCAAAAGAAAAGTTAGAGTGTGAGCAAAAATTAAAGGCAAAATCTGAAATATCGACCTCTGTTGATTGCAATACTTATATTGCGAAAATAGCGGTTTTGGAAAAATCAAATGCCGATATTTTAGCTAACCTGAACAAAGCCAATGCAGAATTAAAAATTTGCAACGAAAGTAAAATTGGTCTAGAAAAACAACTCTCATCACTTGCATCTGCAGAACAAAATCTTAAAAAATGTGATACCGATAAATCCTTGTTAGAAGCCAAAATAAAATCAATTGAAAAAGAATTGGCGGAAGTAGAAGCCAAATCGGCAAACAACAGCGATTTACTTGTGGAAATAGATAAATTGAAGCAAAGTGTAGAAGACAAAAACCGAAAAATTGAAACCTTAGAGTCTGATAATAAAACATGTCAAAAAGCTTTGGCAAGCATTAAAACAGAACTAGACGATTGTAATTCAACAAAAAATATCCTTAATGGAGATTATGAGTCCCTCAAACGTCAAATCATTCAAATGGATTCGGAATTGGCTTCGCAAGGTGAACAATTGAAGAATAAAACCTTAGAAATTGAAAAATTAACCCTTGAAATTGGCATCATTCAAGGTAAATTAAAAGAATGTAACGACAAATTAAATCCCCCAAAAGAAGAAGTTAAATAATTAAAACGAAAAATAGAGTCTAAGGTTTAGTCTTCTTCCGGTTAAGTATTCAGGAACACCATAGCGGTTGTTGTTTAAATCTTTAACCCAGGAATAAGCTATTACATTGTTAATGTCTAATAAATTAAAAACGTCAATAGAAATCCATGACTCTTTTATGTATTTAAATTTAATGGCTTTGTCTTTAGGTTTTCTCAGAGTTTTACTAAAACCAATGTCAATTCGTCTGTAAGATGGAATTAAACTAGGCGTTTTAGAATAACGCGCTGTGCCATCTAAATAATAGGGTAGGCTGCTTCCTAGAATCATGCTTAAATTTACCCGAATACTTGGATATTTCGGTAACCTATCTTGGAAAATGGCGGCAAAATTAACACGTCTGTCTGTTGGTCTTCTTAGCCAGTCCGATTTAACCAATTCATTGTTTTGATTTGTATATGAAATACGTTCTTTTGTTTGAAGTAAGCTTAGTGTAAACCAACTTTCCAATCCCTTGTTAAATTGACCATAAATTCTGTTGTCAAATCCAACAGCATATCCTTCAGAAGAGTTTAATGCACTGTATCTTATGCGTATATTGTCGTAAAAATAGGGGACAAGTTCATTCAAATGTTTGTAATAGGCATCTGAAGTCCATTTAAAGGGCTTATTCCACAATTTTACTATTCTGTCCATTCCCACAACCATGTGATAGGATTTTTGTGCTTTTAAATCTCTGTTTAATGTCCCATTAATTGCCCTAAGTTCTCTGAAAAAAGGCGGTTGGTGATAGGCTCCAACGGAAAAACGATAGGTTACGTTTGCCTTCTTTAAGCTGTCTTTTTTATTTGAATTAAAGGATTTATTTGGTTCGAAATAAACAGAGAATCGAGGCATGATTAAAAATTCTTTGTTTATATTCCAATAACTCCTGCGCACGCCTAAATTCACCCACAAATTCTTCTTTGAACCCAACCAATATTTAACTTGGGTGAATGCACTCATTCTTTGACTCAGTAAAGTGTTTTTAGATCTTTTAACGTCGTCTAGAATTATGCTGTCTTGAAAATAAGACCAAGGTGGAATGTTGTAATCTGAACTGTCATTGTATAACCACTCAAAATATCGGTCTGAAATGGACTCAATGTTGTACCTCAGACCATATTTTAATGAAATTTTAGAGGAGCTTTTTCCGATGCTTCCCAGATGAGAAAAATTAATTATTCTACTCTGCATAGAATTTCTTCCATGATCTAAAAAATATCCATATCCCAATGTTCGCAAAGGTTTTCCTAAGTTTTCTGATCCCAAATCTCTGTCTAATTCACTCAATAAATAAGCACCTTGAACATCGAAATTCTCTGATTCATTAATTTTTGTGATGCTTCCAATAAATTTAAAGTTGGACCTTACATTTGGACGATAATTAAGGGTCAAAGCCCCCAATTGATATTCGTATTTTAAATTCTCTTGCCCAGCCATTAATACATTTAACTGATAGGCAGTTTGAATTGTACCAAATTCAGTGGTTCTACTTTCAGGTATCAATTGAAACGTATTTCGGGCATAATTGCCTAGAAAATCCAAAGACCAATGTTTGTTAATTTCCCATTTTATAAAAGATTGAATATCGGCAAAATTCATTGAGTAAGTGCCATCTACGTTAAGGGTTTTAGTTAGAAGGCTATTCGAAAAGTGACGAACACTAACAAAACCCGATAATTTCTTGCTTTTCCCTTCAACAGTGGCACTGTTTACCATAGTGCCCAGACTGGTTTGAACCCTAAATGAATCTGGATTTATATAAGCTACATCCAAAACAGAGCTCATTTTATCGCCAAATTGAGATTCAAATCCGCCCGCACTAAACCGCAGTTGATCTACCAAGTGTGGATTTATAAAACTCAATCCTTCTTGTTGCCCATTTTGAATAAGTTGTGGCCTATAAATTTCAATGTCATTTACATAAATGGAATTTTCATCGAAATTGCCACCGCGCACCGAAAATTGAGTAGAAAGTTCATTGCCACTAACCACACCACCCAAGGTTTTAATTAAATTTTCAATACCACCATTAATACTCGTATTCAGCGCAAGTTCTCGGGGTCTAATTTCTTCCATAAATCCCACCTGTTCACCGGTGGTAATTTCCACAATTCCCAAATAATCTAAACCGGTTCCTTCGTAAATGGTATCTGTTAAAACATTGTTTTTGCAATAGTAGCCAAACAATTTTTCATTGCCCATGTATCCAAAAATCAAAAAAGAAGCGTCGTTATATTTAACGGTGAATCGACCTGTACTGTCGGGATTTGTTAAAAATTCGTCGGAACCTGAGCGAATTTCAACGGTTTTGAAATTTATTTTGGGTTTGGTTTTTAAAATTCCTTCAAATGAGAAATTCTGTGAAAACAAACTGGAGGTACTAAAAAACGACACCAACAGAATGAAACATCTCACAGGTAAAAAACGAAAATCCATCAAAAATATTATACTTCTCAATTCAGTAAATCTGAAATGGTTTGTTTTGGATTTGCTGAGGAAAAAACGGTATTACCAGCCACCAATACATCTGCTCCGCAATCAACCAATTTTCGGTAGTTGTTTAAGGCTACTCCGCCATCAATTTCAATCAATGTTTTTTGATTTTGTTTTAGGATTTCTTCTTTTAATTTTTGTATTTTTTGATAGGTTCCTTCTATAAAACTTTGTCCACCAAAGCCAGGATTAACGCTCATTAAACAAACCAAATCAATTTCTGAAAGTACGTCAAATATTAGATTTACAGGAGTATGTGGGTTCAATGCTACACCCGCTTTCATTCCGTGTTTACGAATTTCATTTAATGTTCTGTGCAAATGTACACTCGCCTCAATGTGAACCGTTAAAATATCTGCGCCCGCTTGCTGGAAATTTTCGATGTAACGTTCTGGGTGAACAATCATTAAATGTACATCCAATGGCTTATTTGCTTTGTTTTTTAAGGGTTTCATCACAGGGAAACCAAATGAAATATTTGGCACAAATACACCATCCATAACATCAACGTGAAACCAGCCAGCTTCACTGTCATTGATCATTTCGATATCGTGATTTAAGTTGCCAAAATCGGCAGATAATATTGACGGTGCAATTATATGAGACATGATACAAAATTAGCAATTTAACGGTGCCAAAATTTACAATTTTAGTGCTGAATAGATTTTAATGCATTCTTGGGCTTCTTTCACATCGTGTACACGAAGAATTTGCGCACCGTTAATTAATGAAAACATTTGCAATGCGGTTGTTCCGTTTAATGCCATGTCTGATTTAATGTTTAAAGTTTCACAAATCATTCGCTTCCTCGATATTCCAACCAACAGGCCATTTCCAATGCCTTTAAAGCGATTCATGTTTTTAATTAATTCAAAGTTTTGCACTGTAGATTTACCAAATCCAAAGCCTAAATCCAAAATCCAATGTTTAATTTTTTTTTCTTTAAAATCGTCGGATTTTTTATTGAAGTAATTTAAAATCAGCTCCAAAACATCTTCATCTTTGAAATTCAAATTCATGGTTTTTGGGTCACCAAATTTATGCATTGCCACATAGGTAATGTCTTTGTCTGATAACGTATCTAACATTAAGTCATCATCATCTCCACTGGAAATGTCGTTAACAATCTCAAATCCACAATCCATACAGTTTCTCGCAACATCACTGTGGTAGGTGTCCACACTAAACCAAATGTCTGGAAAATGATTTTTTGCAACCTTGCAAATTTGTTCAATTCTATTCCATTCTTCAATTGCAGAAACACGTGCAGAGCCCGGTCTTGTACTTTGGCCTCCAATGTCAATAATGGTGGCACCTTCTTTTACGAAGTTTTCAATTTTAATTAATGCTTCTTTGGTAGAATTTACCCGGCTATCTGAAAAAAAAGAGTCATTTGTAACATTTAATATTGCCATTAAAACAGGCTTAGCGAAATTTTCTTCTCTGCCTTGACCTTTTAACGAAAATGAAACAAATGACTCCAATCAAATAGTATTATTTTATAGATTCATTCGGATCACCAACCATATTTGCTGGAATAACCCAAGAATTAAATTGTTCTTCTGTTAGCAGTTCTAATTGCAATGCCGCCTCTTTTAAGGTTAATCCTTCTTTATGGGCTTTTTTTGCGATTTTAGCAGCATTTTCATAACCAATGTGTGGATTAAGTGCGGTTACCAACATTAAACTTTGGTCAACCAATCTTTGAATATTCTCGTAATTGGGTTCAATTCCAATGGCACAATTATCGTTAAAACTCAAACAAGCTTGTCCTAAAATGCGTGCACTTTGTAACATATTTGCAGCGATAACTGGTTTGAATACATTTAACTCAAAATGACCTTGACTGGCTGCAAAAGATACCGCCACGTCATTGCCTAAAATCTGAGCACAAACCATGGTTAATGCCTCAGGTTGAGTTGGATTCACTTTTCCTGGCATAATGGAAGATCCCGGTTCGTTTTCAGGGATTATGATTTCGCCGATTCCACTTCTTGGACCAGAACTCAATATTCTAATGTCATTGGCAATTTTAAATGCACTCATTGCCGTGCGTTTAAGTGCACCGTGTAATTCAACCATTGCATCATGTGCCGCAAGTGCTTCAAATTTATTTGGCGCCGTTATCAATGGCAATCCTGTTTCTAATGCGATATGTTTTGCAACCAATTCAGAATACCCTTTTGGAGTGTTTAATCCTGTTCCAACAGCGGTTCCACCCAAGGCGAGTTCTGATGCTGGTAAAAGCGCTCTATTGATTGCCGCAATGCCATTTTCTAGCTGTGTAACATACCCGCTAAACTCTTGACCAAGCGTTAATGG
>CAMAQS010000100.1 GCA_945860565.1 Chitinophaga pinensis
CGTGGATTAGAAAAGGAACTGGGCGTCAGTTCCAATACTGTCCGGTTAGAGTTGAATAAACTCAAAGATGCCAAGCTAATAGAACTGGCCGAAGAAGATGGCAATCAAAAACAATACAGGGCCAATGTAAAACACCCACTATTTACTCCTCTTAGAAATCTCATACTAAAACAAATTGGATTTGATGAGTTGATAAATAGGGTTTTTGATAATTTAGGAGATTTAGATTGTGTATATTTAACCAATGATTGGGCTGAAGGCAAAGAATCACCATTTATTGATTTGGTAGTTGTTGGCAACATAGACAAGGCTTATATGTCTAAATTGATAGAACGCACTGAATCGATTATAAAACGGAAAATTAGGGTAGCTGTATATACTTCTGACTTTGAAGAAACATTGCTTATTGGTCAAAAAATGGTTAGAATAGTTTAAATTGAAATATTAATATGAATTACGAAAAAAATAAAATTGCTGTCATTGGATTAGGTTATGTAGGTTTACCCTTAGCTGTGGCATTTGCTGAAAAATTTAAGGTTGTTGGATTTGATATTAACACCTTGAGAGTGAATGAATTATTAAGTGGAATTGATAAGACCTTGGAATTAAATGACACAGAGTTGAGAGATGTTTTGTTTAACGATAACAGTGATTTAAGTTATTTATTGCCAACTACAGATATCAATCATTTAATGGATTGTAATATTTTTATTGTGACTGTACCAACACCTACAGACAGATATAACAGGCCCGTTTTGACACCCTTAATAAAAGCGAGTGAAACAGTGGGAAAGGCTCTTAAAAAAGGGGATATTGTTGTTTACGAAAGCACGGTATATCCGGGTGTTACCGAAGACGAGTGTGTTCCTGTATTGGAACGAGTGAGTGGATTAAAATTTAATGTAGATTTTTTTGCAGGGTATAGTCCGGAAAGGATTAATCCAGGTGACAAAGAACATACTGTAAAAAAAATATTGAAAGTAACAAGTGGAAGCACGCCTGAAATTGCAGAAGTTGTTGACCAGCTGTATCGTTCGATAATTGTTGCTGGCACCCACAAAGCACCGAGTATTAAAGTAGCCGAAGCGGCCAAAGTGATAGAAAACTCGCAACGAGATATAAACATTGCATTTGTGAATGAATTGGCCAAGATTTTTAATTTGATGGGTATTGATACTCATGCAGTTTTGGATGCGGCCGGTACCAAATGGAACTTTTTGAAGTTTAAACCAGGATTGGTAGGTGGTCATTGTATTGGAGTGGATCCCTATTATCTTGCTCAGAAGGCACAAGAATTGGGTTATCATCCAGAGATTATTTTGGCAGGTCGAAGATTAAATGACGAAATGGGCAAATATGTTGCTACGGAAGTCATTAAATTGATGATTAAAAAGGAAATCAAAATTGTGAATTCTCGAATTTTGATGTTGGGTATAACGTTTAAAGAAAATTGTCCAGACATACGTAATACTAAAGCCATAGACATTTACAATGAATTGATTACCTACGACACCGATGTGGAAGTGTATGATAGTTGGGCCGATGCGGAAGAAGTTCACCACGAATATGGAATGAATTTATCGGAAGCACCAAGTGGGAAATACGATGCTATCATTTTAGCTGTTGCTCATGATTTATTTACGGATTTAAATTTAAATCAGTTTATGAAGGAACAATGCGTTATATATGATATTAAAGGAATTTTGCCAATTGATTCTATTACTTCAAGATTATAATGGATAATAAAATTCTTATTACAGGAACTGCTGGATTTATTGGTTTTCATTTAGCCAATAGACTTATTAGTGAAGGTTATAATGTGGTTGGTTTAGATAATATTAATGATTATTATGATCAAAGACTAAAATATTTTAGACTAGAAATACATGGTATTAATAAGTTGGATATTCAAGAAAAATCTCTTGTAAGGAGTTCAAAATACACTAATTATTCTTTTATAAAGGTTGATTTAGCCGAACATGATTTTATTGTAGATTTTTTGATAAATCAAAAATTTGATTATGTTGTAAATCTTGCAGCTCAAGCTGGAGTAAGATATAGTATAGATAATCCAAGGGCTTATACCCATTCTAATATTGATGGATTTTTAAGTATAATTGAAGGTGCTAGATTCTCTGATGTTAAACACTTCATTTATGCTAGTACAAGTAGTGTGTATGGATTAAATACAAAAATGCCATTAACAGAGAAAGAAGGAACACAACATCCTATGGCACTATACGCCGCAACCAAAAAGGCCAATGAGATGATTGCTCATTCTTATTCTCATTTATTTAATTTACCTACAACTGGTTTGAGGTTTTTTACGGTTTATGGTCCTTTTGGAAGACCTGACATGGCTTTATTTTTATTTGCTGATGCAATTTTAGATGATAAACCAATCAAAGTATTCAATGAAGGAAAGATGATAAGGGATTTTACCTTTGTTTTGGACATTGTAGAAAGTATAACACGGTTAATTCCTAAGCCATCAACTCCAAATCCAGATTGGAACAGCAATGATCCAGATCCATCTACATCTTCGGCACCGTATCAGATTTTCAACATTGGAAATTCGAATCCAATTGGATTAATGGACTATATAAATGCCCTAGAAATTGCATTGGGAAAGGTGGCAATTAAGGAATTTTTACCATTACAAGATGGCGATGTTCCAGCTACACATGCCGATGCAACAAGATTAGAAAAGTATGTCCAATTTAAACCCAACACACCAATTCAAGTAGGGGTGAACGAATTTGTTGCTTGGTATTTAGATTTCAAGAAAAAATATGAATAAAGAAACAATAGAATCAGATTGGGATTTGGTTATTGAGGGTAAATCTTCATTACTGGATCTTAAAATGAAAGATGTTTGGCGCTATAGAGATCTCTTATGGATGTTTGTAAAAAGAGATTTTGTTAGCTTTTACAAACAAACTATTCTTGGTCCACTGTGGTTTTTTATACAACCAATTTTTACAACACTAGTTTTTACTTTTGTATTTGGGAATTTAGCTGGTATAAGCACAGATGGATTACCACAACAATTATTTTATTTATCTGGTATAACATCTTGGAATTATTTTGCAGATTGTTTAACAAAAACCAGTACGGTTTTTAAAGACAATGCAAATATTTTTGGAAAGGTGTACTTTCCTAGACTAATTATGCCTTTGAGTATTGTTACAAGTAATTTGGTTCGATTTGGTGTGCAGATGATCTTGTTTTTAGCAATGATGGGCTACTATTATATTCAAGGGGCCAATTTCCATGTAACGAATGCCATTTTGCTTTTTCCAGTATTGGTACTGCTCATGGCCATGCTTGGTTTGGGTGTTGGATTAATTATTACCGCTTTGACTACGAAATATAGAGATTTGTCTTTTCTAATCACTTTTGGTGTTCAATTGTTAATGTATGGAACAACCGTAATTTATCCTTTAAGTGCGGCACCCGCAAAGTATAAATTTCTCATTGAATTAAATCCAATGACAGGTATAATTGAAGCTTTCCGATATGCCTTTTTAGGAAAAGGTGAATTTACTGCTTGGAGTTTAGGATATTCAACCATAGTTACCTTAGTTATTATGTTTTTTGGAATATTAATATTCAATAAAACAGAACGTAGTTTCGTAGATACCATTTAAATCATGACCACAGCAATAAAAGTAGAAAATTTGAGCAAAGCCTACCAATTGGGACAAATTGGAACTGGCACCGTCAGTCGCGATTTAGAACGTTGGTGGATGACAAAAATAAGAGGAAAAGAAGATCCCTTTCTAAAAATTGGTCAAACCAATGATAGAACAGTAAAAGGCACATCGGACATAGTATGGTCTCTGAAAGACATCAATTTTGAAATAGAACAAGGTACCGCTGTGGGCATTATAGGACGCAATGGAGCTGGAAAAAGTACATTGTTGAAATTATTAAGTAGAGTTACTGCGCCAACTACTGGTAATATTAAGTTAAAAGGTCGGGCGGCTTCTTTATTAGAAGTAGGTACTGGTTTTCATCCAGAACTTACAGGTAAAGAAAATATTTACCTTAATGGGGCTATTTTGGGCATGAGAAGAAAAGAAATCCAACGAAAATTCGATGAGATTGTTGATTTTTCTGGAGTTGAACGGTATATCGATACGCCCGTTAAACGTTACTCTTCCGGTATGTATGTGCGTTTGGCATTTGCTGTAGCTGCACATTTGGAATCTGAAATTTTGATTGTAGACGAAGTTTTGGCGGTGGGTGATGCCGAGTTTCAGAAAAAATGTTTGGGAAAGATGGGAGAAGTGAGCAAAGGAGAAGGGCGTACCGTTTTATTTGTAAGTCACAATCTTGCGGCAGTTAAAACTTTGTGTACACATGGAATTATTCTGGAAAATGGCACCAAAGGGTTTGATGGAGATTCACAAACTGCCATTGGAAAATATTTAGCAAGCAGTCTGCTCGAAGATGAAGAGGGAAGAATTCCAGATGATTTTTACCGACCATATAAACAAGCTATTTGCAAGTTAAGGAGTTTTAATATGATGAACTTGGAAGGTATTAAAACAAACTGTTTTATGCTGCACGAAATCATGAATTTTGAAATTGTAATTGATTCAGAAGAAAATATAGATGGTGTTACCATAGCAGTAATTATTAATGCTTTCGATGGTGAGCCCGTTGTATACCTAGAATCTTTATATCAAATTGATAATTTGAAACTTAATAAGGGATTAAATAAAATAGTTTGCAGTACTTCGAATAATTTGTTAGCAGGAATTTATTCCATCACTTTGAATGTTTTTAACAAACAAAATGGTGTTACTTACGATTATATAGATAGAGCATTTGAATTGACTACATTAAATACATCAGCCATACATCAACATTATCGTTGGACTTCAAACCAAGGTTTGGTTTATGGTGAAGCTAAATGGGAAATAAAATAATAAATATGAATATAGAAAATTCAAAAATTTTAGTTATCGGTGGAGCGGGCTTCATTGGTAGTTTTGTGGTTTCAGAATTATTGAAAGAAAACGTAGCAGAAGTTGTGGTTTACGACAATTTTGCGCGTGGACAAAGGGATTATTTAACAGAACAGTTAAAAGATCCCCGTTGCAGTATTTTTCCAATTGGAGGTGACATTAGAGAGATCGACATACTAAATGCCGCAATGGAAGGAAAAGATTATGTTATTTGTTTGGCTGCCATGTGGTTATTGCATTGCAAAGATTATCCAAGAACGGCATTTGAAGTAAATATTTCGGGTACTTTCAATGTATTGGAAGCATGTGTTAAAAACAATATCAAAAAATTGATATGGTCTTCTTCTGCCTCAGTTTATGGGGATGCCGTTGAATTGCCGATGACCGAAAATCATCCGTTTTTGAATAAAAACTTTTACGGCGCCTCTAAAATCGCTGGTGAAGCAATGGCTACAGCGTTTAACGATAGGTATGGATTGCCAATTGTTGGTTTAAGGTATATGAATGTGTATGGTCCTCACCAAGATCAAACCGCTGCATATACTGGTGTTGTACCAATTATGTTGAATAAAATAGAGGCCAACGAAGCTCCTGTCATTAATGGTGACGGAAGTCAAGCGTATGATTTTATTTACGTAGAAGATGTAGCTCGGTGCAATGTAGATGCATTGAAGAGCGACGTAAACTTTGGTATGTACAATGTAGGTACCGAAATTCAAACTTCGATTAAAGAATTGTGCGATTTGATTTTGGAATTAAAACAATCCGATCTAAAAGTAATTTACAAACCATACACTGCTGATGATGCACGTGCTTTGGTACAAAATAGAATCGGTTCTAGGGTTAAAGCAGAAACAGAGCTTAATTTCTTGTATAAGTACAGTTTGCGTGAAGGTTTGTTAAAATTGATTGACTGGCGCATTCAAACTGGAGTAGATAAAGCATAATGAGTTCAAATAAAAGAATAGCGGTGGTAGGTGGTGGCCTCATTGGTTTGGCTACTG
>CAMAQS010000101.1 GCA_945860565.1 Chitinophaga pinensis
CACGGGATTTCGACCAAACGATACTCCCACACTCAATACAGTATTTCCAATTAACATGGACATAGACTATATCCGGTATTATTCACTCGATACACTAGAAGCTTCGACCAATAAGATAGAATCAACTTTCAATTTAGACAATCACAGCCATAATCTCTACAATACAATAATTTTAGGTCAACCCGGGTTAACCAATTCTGTAGGTTTTGGAATAGAAAATGATACCACACTGAGAGCCCACGATTACATCGAATTAAAAGACGGTTTTAACATTGATTTGAATGAATCCATTTACATTATGGATACTAAAAAAAACAATAAATAAACATGAAAAAAAATCTCATTTTTGTCTTCTGCTTTGCATTTTGGCTTCAAATTTCCGCACAATATATAGAAAATTTCCATAGGTGTGCCAATTCCTTTCAGGGCTACTGGAGTTGTGAAAAACGCAATGGGTATGAACTCATAGACATTTCAGGCAAAAACAATCATGGATTTTATAAAAATGCAAAACACGAATATGGGAGAAAAGGTAGACAGTATCTAAATTGGGATGCCAATATAGATTTTGTTGATAGTACGGGACAAACACGCACTTGTTTAAACCTTAACGGCGGCTATGCTCAAGCCAACGGATTGTGTTACACTTGTGATTCCGTAGGTTATAATAAGCTATTAAAAATCCAAGTTTACATAAAAAGGGATTCAAATTCCTATGGCATAATTGCAAGTTTTGGAGATTCTTTAACAGGAAATGGCGTATTAATTTATAATTCCTTAGATACTTTGATTTCTAGAGACTCCATCACAATCAAACTTCTAAAAAACCACGTTAGCATTATTACCGTTAATGCTAAAATGGTAAATGATAATTGGTATTATTTAAAACTATATTTAGCGGCTGAACGAGTAGGAGGTTTCTACAATAAGACTTTTGATATTTTTTTACAAGACGAATCTGACAGATTCCCCAGCTCAAGCGTACATTATATTCCATACAATGAATCCATACCCAATTTAGGCTGGTCTGGTTTCATGTGTCTGGGAAAAAATGGATTTACGGGCAAAGTATTAAATAAAGGTATATACGTTGATGATGCTGGAATTGGATTTATTGAAAAAGGGTTACCTGCACCCATAGTTGATATTTGTTACGACTTTGGTGTTTCTACAAAAAGCCTCAAATACAACGCTCTCAACCTTTATCCCAATCCTGTTTCTGACGTTTTAAACATTGAATCTGCAAACACCATTTTGCGTGAATACAGCCAATATGAGATTTATGCTTTGGATGGAAGAAAAAAACAATGTGGCAGTCTTTCAAATTCAATCTATGTTCATGAACTACCCCCCGGAATTTATTCCCTTAAAATTGGACCCTTTGTTACTAAATTTGTTAAAATGAATTAATAGGTGAAAACCATTATTTTTACAATACTTGCTGCCATTATTGCGCCTAGTTATGGACAAACTCCATTGACTGAATATACATGGTTATTAGATAATTCATTGAGCAATGAATTTAATTATAACCTAAATAAAAACATATCCCGCGACAGCCAAAGACTCTATTTTAATGGACCCAACAACAATTACCACTATCCACAGTCTTGGGTTAACCCCATAACAATGTACGATTTTATTATAGAAAATGAAGGCAAAGGTCAAATCTTCTATTGTTATAAATCCTATGGCGACGACACTAACAACATAGAACTTACCTCTCAAGGTTATTTAAGAATTAAAGCAAAAAAGCACAATCCACCGCTTCAAAAAAAATATTACAAAACAAACTGGGTATTTGATACGGTTCTAAATGCTTACCCAATTGTTGATAGTTTTATTAGAACTTTTCAATATTCTGCTACTGATATTGAGTGCAACAAGCGCACAAAACTGCCATTTTACCTAGAAGTCTCAATGAAGGTACCAAGTACCGATCATACAGGTGCGCAAATGAATCTATTCAACTACGGTAATTTTGATAAAATGCACAATTTTTATACAGGTGACACTTCAGTTTGGAGCGAGGTGGATATTTTTGAATATTCTGGAACAGATCAGGTATTTACACACAATCTACATCATCAACCGAAAAATCACTCAAAGTATGTTCTTAACAATACAAGCATTACTGCCAATGAATCGAACAATTTAGATTTTAAAGATTTGAATTGGCCCACTCTACAAGAGGTGACATCGAAAGCACCTATCGACACTACAGTTGCAAACGGTTTTCACAAATATGGAGTGGAAGTAACACGGGATTACGCTGCTTGGTATATCGACGACATTCAAATAGACCGCAATTATTTCCCCGGTGAACTTACAATAGACTCTCCAACAGGTCCAAAATTTTTTCCATTAAGAATTCACCCCAAACCAAGAATTGGAGACAATTTATCAATAGAATTAGGCTTAACAATTGGCACAGGATTTCGGCCAAACGATACTCCCTCACTCAATACAGTATTTCCCATTAACATGGACATAGACTATATCCGGTATTATTCACTCGATACCACTGAAGTTTCAATTAATAAAATTGAATCATCTGTCAATTTGGACCAACATGGTCATTATCTGTATAATAGAATAATTTTAGGTCAACCTGGGTTAATAAATTCTGTTGGGTTTGGCACAAGTAATGATACCACACTAAGAGCGAACGACTATATTGAATTAAAAGACGGTTTTAACATTGATTTGAATGAATCCTTTTACATCATAGACACTAAAAAAAACAACAAATAATCATGAAAAAACACCTCATTTTTTCTTTCTGTTTTGCATTGTGGATTAATATTTCCGCCCAATACATTGAAAACTTTCATGATTGCGCTTCTTCCTTTCAAGGCTATTGGAGTTGTGAAAAACGCACCGGGTTCGAACTCATAGATATTTCAGGCAAAAACAATCACGGATTTTACAAAAATGTAAAACACGAAAATGGAAGAAACGGTAGACAATATTATGACTGGAGATTAGATTTGGACTTTTTAGACACAACAGGTGAAACCCGAACCAGTTTAAACTTAAATGGGGGTTACGCTCAAGTAAATGGCATTTGTTTTGAATGCGATTCAGCCAGATATAACAAGTTAATCAAATTTCAGGCCTACATTAAAAGAGACTCTAATTCCTACGGTGTCATTGCCAGTTTTGGAGATTCCATTAACGGCAATGGATTAATCCTACACAATGGTTACGATTCGACTAGTTCAAAAGACTCTGCTTTTTTAATTGTTATGAAAAACCATGTGTCAGTTGGGGCTTTTAAAGTTAAGTTTTTGGCAAGTAATTGGTATTATGCAAAAATTCATATAGCCGCAGATAGACCTGATAAAGTTTACAATAAAAATATATTTTTCTATCTCCATGATGCTATAGAAAAATATGAACCGACTAAAAATAGTAGTTATAAATATATTTCCTACAATCAAAGCACACCAAATTTAGGCTGGTCTGGATTCATGTGTTTGGGAAAAAATGGATTTACTGGACAAATCTTGAACAAAGGATTGTGCATAGATGACATTGGAATCGGAAACATAGATAGGGGCTTGCCTTATCCTTTAGCAGATGATTGTTATGATATGGGAGTTTCTACAAAAAGCCTCAAATACAACGCTCTCAACCTTTATCCCAATCCCGTTAATGACGTTTTAAACATTGAATCTGCAAACACCATTTTGCGGGAATATAGCCAATATGAAATTTATGCTTTGGATGGTACACAAAAACAAAATGGCAGTCTTTCCAATTCAATCAATGTTCAAGAACTTCCCCCAGGAGTTTATTCTCTAAAAATTGGTCCTTTTGTTTCAAAATTTGTTAAAATGAATTAAGCCATGAAGAACACATCCATTTTCGCCATCATTTTATTATTTTCCAACAATCTCGCGGCCCAATACATTGAAAACTTTCATGATTGCGCTTCTTCTTTTCAAGGCTACTGGAGTTGTGAAAAACGCAATGGGTATGAACTCATAGACATTTCAGGGAAAAACAATCACGGCTTTTATAAAAATGTAAAACATGAATATGGAAGAAAAGGAAGGCAATACATAAATTGGAATGCCAATATAGATTTTGTTGACACCAATGGTGAAACACGTACCTGTTTAAATCTAAATGGGGGATATGCACAAGCCAACGGAATGTGTTATACCTGTGATTCCTTCGGATACAACAAGCTAATTAAATTTCAGGCATACATTAAAAGAGATTCCAATTCCTACGGTGTCATTGCCAGTTTTGGAGATTCTGGAAAAGGAAATGGTGTATTAATTTACAATTCATTAGACTCATTAACATTTAGAGACTCTCTGACAGTTGAAATTTTAAGCAATAACAATACTGTTAAGCATTTAACTGGTTTTTTACCACCCAATAGATGGTTTTACTTAAAGATTTATATAGCTTTAAACAAGTCTAATCCAAATTCTGTTGACCATATTTTTGGACAAATATTAGAAGATGATTCGGGGAATAGTGATATTTCCAATTACCCCAGTTCACTAAACAATGATGCACTACCTGATTTAGGCCGGTCAGGTTTTATGTGCTTAGGAAAAAATGGTTTTACTGGACAAATATTAAACAAAGGAATTTGGATAGATGATATCGGTATCGGCAATACAGAAAAAGGTTTGGCGAACCCTGATTGGGACATTTGTTATGACCGCGGTGTTTCTACAAAAAGCCTCAAATACAACGCTCTCAACCTTTATCCCAATCCTGTTTCTAACGTTTTAAACATTGAATCTGCAAACACCATTTTGCGAGAATATAGCCAATACGAAATTTATGCTTTAGATGGTACACAGAAACAAAACGGCAGCCTTTCCAATTCAATCAATGTGCACGAAATTCCACCAGGAGTTTATTCCCTAAAAATTGGACCCTTTGTTACTAAATTTGTTAAAATGAATTAAGAGGTGAAAATCATTATTTTTACAATACTTGCTGCCATTATTGCGCCTAGTTATGGTCAAACTCCATTGACGGATTACTCATGGTTATTAGACAATTCTCGGAGCAATGAGTTTAATTATAACCTAAATAAAAATATTTCACGAGATAGTCAAAGACTCTATTTTAATGGACCCAACAACAATTACCATTACCCACAGTCTTGGGTTAATCCTCTCACCATGTACGATTTTATCCATAAAAAAGATTCTATGGGAGAAACCATTTATTGTTATAAATCCTATGGTGACGATACAAGCAATATAGAATTAACACCTCAAGGATATTTAAGAATTAAAGCAAAAAAACACAATCCGCCATTACAGAAAAAATATTATAAGACATCTTGGAAAAAAGACCCTATTACTCAATTATTTCCAATAATTGATAGCTTCACTAGAACTTTCCAATATTCGGCTACCGAAATTGAGTGCAACAAGCGCACCAAGTTACCATTCTACCTAGAAGTCTCAATGAGGTTACCAAGTACCAATCATACAGGTGCGCAAATGAATTTTTTTAATTATGGTGATTCCCAGATTATGGTTAACGTGAATAAAGGAGATACCTTGGTTTGGAGTGAAGTTGACATATTTGAATATTCAGGCACAGACCAAGTTTTTACTCACAACTTACATCATCAACCAAAAAACGAAAATCACTCAAAATATGTTCTAAACAATACCAGCATCACGGCCAATGAATCGAACAATTTAGATTTTAAAGATTTGAATTGGCCTACTCTGCAAGAAGTGACATCGAAAGCACCTATTGACACAACTGTTGCCAACGGTTTTCACAAATATGGAGTAGAAGTAACACGCGATTACGTAGCTTGGTATATCGACGACATTCAAATTGACCGCAATTATTTCCCCGGTGAGCTCACGGTAGACTCTGGAACGGGTCCTGAGTTTTTTCCATTAAAAATTTACCCCAAACCAAGAATCGGTGACAATTTGTCAATTGAATTTGGTTTGACTATTGGCACGGGATTTCGACCA
>CAMAQS010000102.1 GCA_945860565.1 Chitinophaga pinensis
GTTATGATATTTCAAATAACGGTTAGCGATGTAAAATTAAGATAGGAAATGATGTCGAAAATAGCATTGTAGATGAAGTGTCGATTTTGGTTTCTGGAGTGTTGTTTTTAATGAATGAAATGTATTTGAAAGTTTTTAGTTTAAGGTTCTTGATTGGCAATATTAGATTTTCGAGTGCCGTGTTTTCCCTTTTTTTGAGACAAATATTCAATTACAAATGTTCATTTGCATGTTTTAGCTGTAAGGTTTTTACGCCTATGTTGTAAGTGTATATGGCAGCAGGAATATAGGTGATTTGAATGTTTTCTATGGTTTTGAGGGATAATATATCAATAGAAGTGACAACAGTTTCTTTTAAATTGTTGGATTTGCAAAACTCCAATAGACTTTTTAACTCTTTGGCTTTTTCGATGTAGCGGTTGCTCCATTTAATTTCAACTCCCCAAAGAGGTTTGAATTTTTTGTCATCTACGAGCACCAAATCTACTTCACCTTCCATTCGCCCTTCTTTCCAGTGAGAATACGTTAAGTCCAACTTCTCTCTATGCATCCATTGAGATAAAACCGCAGTTTCCACCAAATTGCCAATTTCTTGATCTAGTTCTTCCACAGGAGAAAACATGGCCGTTCTAAGGGATGGATTTGTTAAATAGACTTTAAAACTTACCACCCTTTTTAATCTGTGGGCATTGATGTCCACCCGATTCAATACTTTAATTAAAAAGGCGGCTTCTAAATATTCAAGGTATTTTTTGAGTGTATCTTTTACAATTCCACTGTCTCGGGACATAGACTCATAAGAGAATTCGTTTCCAGTATTGTAAGCCAAATAGCTAAAAAATCGATACAATTCTTGCACATCTTTAATGCCGTAAATGCTCGGTAAATCGCGCAACATGACTTTATCTATGATGTCGTTTTTGATATAACGACCCATGTCATGTTGTATTTTTTCTGAGAACAATACTTCAGGATATCCGCCAAAATTTAAATAATGAATAAATTCATTGTTCAGGGTTTTTATATCATAAGTAAAATAATAGGGTAGCACGGAATTGCCGTATTTTATGGTATCAGGATAAATAAGGTGCTCCATTTTTTTCAAATGGATGTATTCTTGAAATGTGAGCGGGGGAAGCATAAAGTCGGTAAACCTTCCGGCACCACTTTCTGTGCTATGCCATTTCAAGGCAGCAGCGGCAGAACCTGAAACAATAAATTTGGTCTTAGGATAGGTGTCCACCAAAACTTTAAGGTGTCGTTCCCAATCTTTCAAATATTGTATTTCATCAAAAAAGACATAAGTTCCATTTAGGTCTTCAATATTTAATGATTTTTTACATAACGACAATAAATCATCTAAGCCAAGGTGCAAATAGATGGGATTGTCTATTCCAATAAAAAATATTTTTTGAGGGTGTGTGCCATCAACAATCAGCTTTTGAATGCTGTGATACATCATTACGGTTTTTCCCACCCTACGCGGACCCATTAAGACCAAAGCCCTTCGAATATTTACCTCTTTTACATGCGGATAGAATAAATTGAAATAGAGGCGTTTGGACATGCCGCTATAGGGTTCTGGTATTTTTTTTGTTACCCACCATGAATTTTCAAAGCGCAAGCGCTCTAAAATTTTTTCTGTAGGAATAGGAGTATTTGAATTCATTTTTACCTTTAACAATACAAATATATGCAAATTAAGCATGTTTAAAACTATCTATTTGTACATTTTTTGTACTATTAAGCATTTTTTCACCTTTTTATTGGCTTAATCTGACAAAATTCGTGAAACTGGTCTTCGAATTAAAATATTACCCATATTTATTGAAGGTCAATTCAAACAAACCAACTTGAATCTAATACTGAAAATAATGGTATTTATTAAACAGGATTTATACAAGAGAAAATCTATTACGTCCCCAAATACCCTTGTAATTAGGCAACTCGCTCACTTTGTTTCGGTTACTATAATGTTGAGATACATCAAACTTTGCAAAATGTAGATTTCTTTGGATGTTTGGACTTCACGGAGAAGGCTTGCAGCATTTTCTAGGGTTGTGGGATTATTTTGTATAAAAAAGGTCAGAAATACTTCCGACCTTTTTTATCTAATCTTAATATGGTGTAAAGTGAAATTTATTTTAATATGGGCTGCAACTCATAACGATCCAAGTTCATTACTTTGGTCCAAGCGTTTACAAAGTCACGGATGAATTTATCTTGAGCGTCGCTGCTGGCATATACTTCAGTCAACGCACGTAGTTCAGAGTTCGAGCCAAAAATCAAGTCGGTACGTGTAGCCGTCCATACCACTTTTCCTGTTTTGCGGTCTTTGCCTTCAAACACCTCTTTGCTGGCATCGATGGCTTTCCATTCTATATTCATGTCCAACAAATTCACAAAAAAGTCGGTGCTCAATGTGCCCGGATTCTTCGTAAAAACCCCGTGTTTGTTGTTTTTATAATTGGCATCCAATACCCTCATGCCACCAACCAATACGGTCATTTCTGGTGCTGTTAAATTCAACAACTGGGCTTTGTCTACCAACAAGGCTTCGGTTGGGACAGTGTAACTGGTTTTGGTGTAATTGCGGAAACCGTCGGCTTGTGGCTCCAACACTTCCATAGATTTAACGTCGGTTTGAGATTGCAAAGCATCGGTTCTGCCAGGGTTAAAGGGAACAGTTATTGTTTTGCCTGCTTTTTTGGCAGCCATTTCAATGGCTACATTTCCACCCAAAACAATGAGGTCAGCCAAGGATACTTTTTTCGCTCCAGATGAAGCATTAAATGTAGCTTGTATGGTTTTTAGCTTAGCCAATACATTCTTTAGTTGTGCGGGATTATTGGCAGTCCAATTTACCTGTGGCTCCAATTGGATGCGAGCACCATTTGCTCCGCCCTTAAAATCTGTTCCACGAAATGTCGATGCCGACGCCCATGCTGTTGATATAAGTTCGCTCGTGCTTAGACCTGAGTTGGCAATTTGTGTTTTGAGGGATTGAATGTCGTTGTCGTCGATCATTGCATAATTGGCTGTTGGCAACGGATCTTGCCAAATAAAGTCCTCTTTTGGGATTTCTGGACCTAAATGAAGTGATTTAGGACCCATATCGCGGTGGGTAAGTTTGTACCACGCACGGGCAAATGTTTTGGTGAATTCTTCAGGATTATCCGCGAATTTTTTGGATATTTTGCCGTAAATTGGGTCGAAACGCAACGATAAATCCGTCGTTAACATGGTGGGTTTGTGTTTTTTTGTTGAATCAAATGCATCTGGAACCATGAATTTAGGATCCACAGATTCCCATTGATGTGCACCTGCTGGACTTTTTACGAGTTTCCACTCAGTTGCAAATAGGCTCATGAAAAATCCTTGACTCCATTTTGTGGGTGTGGATGTCCAAATTACCTCTAAACCTGAAGTGATGGCATCGGTGCCCTTTCCAGATTTGTATGAGTTTTTCCAGCCAAGTCCTTGTTCTTCTATTGGTGCTTTTTCTGGTTCTGCTCCAACTGATTTAGCAGGTCCAGCGCCATGTGTTTTCCCGAATGAGTGTCCGCCAGCAATTAAGGCCACTGTTTCTTCATCGTTCATGCCCATTCGAGCAAATGTTTCACGGATGTCTTTGGCAGCAGCAATGGGGTCTGGATTGCCGTTGGGACCTTCGGGATTGACATAAATTAATCCCATTTGAACCGCTGCAAGTGGGTTTTCTAATTTGCGGTCGTCGGTATAACGTTTGTCATCCAACCATTTGGTTTCTGAGCCCCAATATACGTTGCTTTCTGGTTCCCAAACGTCTACCCGTCCACCACTGAAGCCTAAAATTGGGAAACCCATAGATTCCATAGCTACATTTCCAGTTAAAATCATTAAATCAGCCCAAGAAATTTTAGACCCATATTTTTGTTTAATAGGCCATAACAATCTGCGTGCTTTGTCTAAATTGGCATTGTCGGGCCAACTATTTAATGGTGCAAATCGTTGTTGCCCATCTCTAGAACCACCGCGACCGTCACCAGTTCTGTAAGTTCCAGCACTGTGCCATGCCATACGGATGAACAATGGACCGTAATGACCATAATCCGCTGGCCACCAATCCTGTGTTTGGGTCATTAAAATCGTCAAATCTTTCTTTAACGCCTGATAATCTAATGAGTTAAATGCTTCACGGTAATTGAATGTTGGTCCCATAGGATTCGACAATTCAGAATTTTGGCGCAATACCATTAAATCCAGTTGATTGGGCCACCAATCTTTGTTGGTTTGCGATGTATTTTTTGTTTTGATTTCGCCCGGTTTTACCTCTTCTTTGGTTTCTTGTTTCCCAAAGTGGAATGGACATTGTCCTTTTGCGGTTTCGGGGGGATTTGGCTGCGCGTTTACCTGAAATGATAAGGCACATAAGGCAATAAATAATCCGTTTTTCATTTTAAATTTTAGTTTACTGTTTGGTTGTTTGATTCAAATTTAAAGGCGTTATTTGTTTTACAAAAACTATAGTTTAGATATCATTATTGATAAAATCTATGAACATTCATCAGTTTAAATACATTTTAGCCTTAGCAGAAACGCGACATTTTGAAAATGCGGCCGAGCGTTGTCACATTACCCAATCTACATTGAGTACCATGATTTCTAAATTTGAAGATGAATTGGGCATATTGGTATTTGATCGCCGCAAAAAACCGGTAGAAATTACAGCTGAGGGTTTAAAATTGATAGAGCAATTAAAGCGAATAGACAAAGAAATTGGGCAGTTGGAAGAGATATCCCAAGAAATAAAAGGAGAATTGAAAGGAGAACTGTCTATTTCTGTCATTCCCACCGTGGCACCTACCTTATTGCCTTTGTTTTTATCCTCGTTTGCAGAAAAGTTCCCTCGTTTGCAAATTCAGGTAAAAGAACAAACCACAGCCGAGATTGTACGTCAAATTAAATCCCGTGAACTCGATATAGGTTTGGTCTCCATCCCCCTAAACGAAAAAGACATCAAAGAATATCCATTGTACGATGAACCCTTTGTGTTTTATGATAAACAACACATTGGCAGTAAAAAAATTGACGCTAAATCTTTGAATCTAGACAATTTGTGTTTATTGGAGGATGGACATTGTTTGCGTTCACAGGTACTGGAATTGTGTGATATTCACCACAAACTCTCAGATATAGAATCGAATGTGTTGTACAATGCGGGTTCTATTGACAGCTTGATGCGTTATGTTAAGGCCAATAGGGCGTCTACATTGCTTCCGTTGCTTTCAACACACGATATGCCCAAAGAGGACAGGTCCCACCTTTTAAATTTTAACGAACCCATCCCTTATCGTACAGTGGGAATCATTGTCCACCAGCATTTTGTAAGAAACAAAGTATTGAATTTACTGTCCCAAGAAATACAGGAAAAGGTAGGGTACATCTTGCCGGCACTTCAATTACAAGGCAAGCAATTGAATCCCGTTTAACTCGGTTTTCTTGCAATAGAATTAAATACGAATTGCTTTATTCTAAATACAGGTATATTTGGGATTAAATTTAATTTTTAAGATGAAATTTGGATTTCGGACCCCATCCCTCAAAAAAAGAATCGCGGCACGCACTTCTCCCAAGCGATTTTTACGTCATAACCTTGGTTTTAAAGTCCCTCGTGGAATGGGTTGGTTCACAAATCCCAAAAAGGCAATGTATAACCGCGTTTACTACCGCACAAGTAAAGGGTGTTTGATGAATATTGCAGTATTGTTTTTAATTCCCCTGTTATTGATTTGGATTATGGTAAACAAATGACCAAATAAGTACCATTGCGTTTTCTGCAATAGTTTAATTCGTGTATTTTTGCGAATACCGTGAAATTGCGATTTTTTGGCATAATGCTGTTAGTGAGTCTCATTGCTCCCGTTTTAACGGGGCTCACTGTGCTG
>CAMAQS010000103.1 GCA_945860565.1 Chitinophaga pinensis
CTGGTACGACGCAGCCGGCAAAATGGTGCAGAGCGGAAAAGCGCTTTCGTTTCAGCCTGCCGTTCCGGGCATTTATTTTTATGAAATCCAGATTTTGAACAATGGCAAAGTATGGTTATTTAAAGGTAAAAAGGGGATTTAGAACCGCATTCTTAATAATTATTCTTTACAAATCCGGATTAAAATAATTAGTGTAGAAGATTTTCTACCTTTAATTATTTTAGTATAAATAAATCCTGTAATCTTGATTTCATTATTGACGGCATGAATTATCCAAATTCACAAATTTATTGAGATTAAAAGAACTTTAGAGCTGTAACTGGAAATAGCTTCCGCATTCTACCACCGAATAGTTATCGGGAAGATAGTTATCGGGATGTTACCTTTCGTATAACCCCTTTTATCTCCCCCCAAAACGCCGCTACAAACAGCAGTATTACCCAGAAAAAATACGACAATGCTTGGTATAAAACCGACCAACCGCCGACTTCTAAGAGTGAATCGCTCCACAGCGCCAATGCTCCCAAAACAAATGTGAACAATAGGAGTTTCAGTCTGCCTGCCGTCCACAAAATGACTCCTGTTTTCGTGGTTCTCCAAATGCAAGCAGTTGCAAAAAAACATTGGGTAATGACACAGCTCCATGCCGCTCCCAATGCGCCATATTCGGCTATAAAAACCCGGTTGAAACCCACATTTACCAGCAACGTCAGCACCGCCACCTTTGTTAACCATTTTAACTCTCCCAAGGCCGTTACATACGTGCCGAAAACATGGATCAACGCCATGGGAATATAGGCCGCCATGAGAAAATAAAATATCCTCCACGAAGAATCCAAAACCGCAGCCGATTGATTGTCCCACTTGCCTTTATACATCAACTCCACAATGGGTTTTCCCAATACCACCGACAACAAAAACGCCGACACCGCTACCACCCACACCAATCTAAAACCACCCCAAAGAATGGTCTCGGAAGTCTTTTCCTCCGCTATGTTTCTCGAAAATATTGGCAACAACTGCGTACTCAACAGCGTACTAAAAATAAGTGCCGCATCCAGCAACCGGTACCCTTGTGCGTACAATCCCGCTTGAAAAAAGCCTGCATTTTGAATGCCCCCCGCTGCTGAATCGGGAGAAAATATGCGAATCATCAGCGCGTCGATGCGGGTAAAAACACTCATGGCCAGAGCCATGCCGATAAACCAACCCACATTTTTAAGCCATTGTTTTACCGTAGGAACCGCGATTGTTGCGGAAATTTCTGTGGGTTTTTTCGGCGAAAACTGCAAAAAATATCCCCCAAAAACCAAAGCCACCACATATCCGAGCATCTGTGCCAATAGAAACACCACCACGCCGTTCATGCCTGTAAATTCGCGGTTTCCATACAAGAAAAATGCACTACCTACTACCGCTATCAAACGGTCTGTAACACTCAACAATCCATCGGAAATAAACAGTTGTCGGCCTTGCAAAACCGCCCTTATAAGCAGCACCACCGAGGCCAGAATCTGATTGATACACACCAACAACACCAGAAGTCCGCTCAGCGATTGCCACCACGCCACTGCTGCCACCAGCAGAACATAACATCCCCCCAAAACCAAACGAAGAACCAACACCCGTTTCAGGTGCAAAATTTTGCCATGGGTTGCCACTTCTCTGCTGATATAACTGTTCAATCCAGCATCCAACAAAACGGCAAAAAGCAATCCTACATTAAAATGCACAAAATATTGACCATACCATTCATTGCCCAATTGCACCTGAACGGTTCGCTCAATCCACAGAATCCAAATGGGCTTAATAAGCCAGTTTAGCGCCTGCAACCACACCAAATTTTTGATAAACTCGCGTTTCAATGTACTGCGAAGGTATATATTTTGACAAGGATTTTCATTCGCTTCAGTATCTTTGCACGGTGCACGACATTGAACCACATTATGCTTGGTTAAACCAATACAATGCCGCCGAAGATTCGGCCTCACCCTTTTATGGCCGCGAATACAGTGAATTCTATTACGAACACAGCGTGTACAATTACCTGATTCATCCGCAGTGGGACGATTTTGGCAGCAACACCTTGTATGTAAAAATTTTATTTGTAGACTACCAAGAGCAGTTTGCCATCCTCGAATTTATTGGCGAATGGAACGACGCTTTGTACAACGATATCATGCAGTTAAAGCGTGAGGTGGTTGAGGTATTGGTGCAAGAAGGCATCGATAAATTTGTGCTCATTGGCGAAAATGTGATGAACTTTCACGCCTCCGACGACAGTTATTACGAAGAATGGTTTCAGGATGTGGAAGAGGGATGGATTGCGTTGGTGAATTTTAGAGAACATGTTTTGGAAGAATTTAGACGCTATAAAATCGATTATTATCTCAATTTTGGGGGATATTTAGACGAACTCGCCTGGCGCAAGTTGGGTCCACGACAACTATTCCAGCAGGTACAAGAGCTTTTGTTAAAGAGATTGGGGTAATTTATGCCTCTAATTTTAAATATATTATTGTTAACAAATCACTATTTTTGCTTTTTATTAACATAACATGAGAGAATTAGCCTTCCGTGAAGCCCTTCGTGAAGCCATGCAAGAAGAAATGCGCGCCAACGACCGCATCTTTTTAATGGGTGAAGAAGTAGCAGAATATAATGGTGCCTATAAAGTGAGTCAAGGCATGCTAGACGAATTTGGACCACGTCGTGTAATTGATACCCCCATTGCAGAATTGGGTTTTGCAGGTATCGCTGTGGGTGCGGCCATGAACGGTTTGCGTCCCATTTGCGAATTCATGACCTTCAACTTCGCTTTGGTGGCCATAGATCAAGTCATTAACTCAGCTGCCAAAATAAACAGCATGAGCAACGGACAGTTTTTGTGTCCCATAGTATTTAGAGGTCCAACAGGAAGTGCCGGTCAATTGGCACAACAACACTCGCAAAACTTTGAAAATTGGTACGCCAATACTCCAGGTTTAAAGGTGGTTGTTCCAAGCAATCCCGCTGATGCAAAAGGATTGTTAAAAAGCGCCATCCGCGATGAAAATCCCGTTATTTTCATGGAAAGTGAGCAAATGTACGGATTTAAAGGCATGGTTCCCGATGGTGAATACACCATTCCAATCGGCGTTGCCGACGTGGTTAAAACCGGTACAGATGTTACCATTGTTAGTTTTGGAAAAATGATGTTGCGTTGCCATGATGCTGTAAAAGCATTGGAAGCCGACGGAATTAGCGTGGAACTCATCGATTTAAGAACCGTTAGACCCATCGATTACGATGCCATTATCAACAGCGTTAAAAAGACCAATAGATTGGTAGTAGTAGAAGAAGCTTGGCCTTTGGCTAGCATCAGCTCCGAAATTAGTCATATTGTTCAACGCCGTGCATTCGACTTTTTAGATGCTCCAGTGCACCGTGTTACCAGCATGGACACCAACTTGCCGTATGCTCCAACCTTTGTTGAAGCCTATTTGCCTAATGTTGAGCGCATTGTAAAAGCCGTTCGTTCGGTTATGTACAAAAACTAATTAATTAATACCGCTTTTTCTTGTCTTTCTAATACTTTGCCAATGGCATAGACCTCTTTTTTGTACTTTTCAAAAAGTGTTTTTATCGCAGTAAGTGCTGATTCATCTGCTGTAAACAACAATCCCCCATTGGTTTGAGGATCAACCACCCAAGGAAAAAATTCTGGGTTGTTTAACACCGTATTGTTTTCATATGAATTCCAATTTCTCATGGCATTGTCGGGAAGTACATACTGTGCGGCCAAGTTTTTGGCTTCTTCAATTTTAGGTAGATTTATTCCCTCCATTTCCAAACTACAGTTCGATGCATTCGCCAACTCCATTGCATGTCCCAACAATCCAAAACCTGTAACATCAGTCATAGCACCAACCTCATTAAACAGGGCCAATTCAGCCCCTATGGAATTGTTTTGGGTAAGCCAAAAATGCAAGGCAGCATCTTGTTCTGGGGTGCTCAATTCTCGTTTTTGCGCCGCCGATAAAATTCCAATACCCAAAGGTTTGGTGAGGAAAACAATTTGACCCGGTTTAGCCATTGCATTGGTTTTAAGGTGTTGTTTTTGCACCAGTCCAGTAACACTTAATCCAAAAAGAGGGTCTTTTCCATTTATACTGTGTCCGCCTGCCAAAGGGACATTTAAAGAATTGCACATATCAACGCCGCCTTGAAGTACTTGTTTCGCTAAATCTAGACTCAATTCATCGATAGGCCAACTAAAAATGGCATTGGCCATAATGGGTTTGCCTCCCATTGCATAAATGTCGCTAAGGGCATTTGCAGCAGCCGCGGCGCCAAAAATGCTGGCATCATTCACCAATGGTGTGAAAAAATCTACTGTTTGCAATAAATACAAATCGTTTCCTAAATCGTACACGGAACAATCGTCGTTTCCAGTATTTCCAATTACAATCTTGTCATTTTGTCCAAAACGCAGCCCTTCGAGCAAAGTTTCTAAAATAGCAGGTTGTATTTTACAGCCACAACCACTGCCTTTAGATAGCGATAACAGTTTAATTTCACTCATGAATTTTACAAAGATACTGTTTCATTTTCCGCAATAGGCGCAACGGATTATTTAGATTTCTTGCAATTATTGCAAATACTTTTTATTCTTTTTGGGGGATAGGGTGTTGAATACTGTATTAGATACTATACACACTAAACAAATAACCGCCATGAGAAAATCTATTTTTGCTCCCTTTGCCATTCCCCTTATCGTGCTTTGCATGATACTTTTTTCTTTCTCTTATATACAACCCGTTGCGTTTGGAAATAAGGTAGAAAACTTGGCTTACCAAGAAGGTGAAATTTTGAAATACCGCATTCACTATGGCGTAGTTAACGCCGGTGTGGTGAATATGCAGGTTTCACAACCAATGGAAATCAACAAAAGAAAAGCCTACAACCTGAAAATTGAAGGTGAAACTTTAAAATCTTTCGACTGGGCCTTCAAAGTAAGAGACAAGTTTGAAAGCTGGGTAGATGCAGAAAGTTTAACTCCGTTGCGTTACAGCAAAACCGTGCGCGAAGACGACTATTTTCACCAAGACATTGCCATTTACAACCACGACGAACAGTGGTTGAAAAACAAAAAAGGACAATTGGCTATCACCAAATATACCCAAGACTTGGCTTCTGCCATCTATTACCTAAGAACTTTGGACTTTTCAGACAAAAACAAAGGAACTTCTTACCCTATAGATGTCTATATGGACAACGAAATCCACCATTTACAAGTAAAATATGTAGGTAAAGAAACCATCAACTCAGATTTAGGTAAAATACGTTGTTTAAAATTAAAACCTGAATTGGTGGTAGACCGTGTTTTCAAACACAAAGATGCGATGACTGTTTGGGTAACCGATGATTTAAATCACATCCCAGTAAGAATTCAGACTGATATTCGTGTAGGTTCTTTAAGTCTACTTTTAAAGAACCTACACGAATATCAGTCTGAATTCGTGTAGGTTCTTTAAAAGTAGACTTAAAACAGTACGAAAACTTGAAAAACCCGCTTACCAGTTTGGTAAAAAAATAACACTAGTGCTCACCCACGAATACCCGTGTTACCCTTTGAGAAATGCTTGTTAAGATTTCATAAGATATGGTCCCGCCTCGGCGGGCCATTTCGTTTATAGTCAAGTTGTCACCAAAAATCTCTACCCTGTCTCCTTCTCTGCAATTTATTCCAGTTACATCAATCATGGCCATATCCATACAAATATTGCCCACAAAGGGTGCAAAATGCCCTTGCACAAAAACAGAACCCACGCCTCTACCATACCGTCTCGACAATCCATCGGCATAACCAATACAAATGGTGGCAATGTCTCGATCTCGTTCTGATTTATCCAATTGTCCATATCCAATTCCTTC
>CAMAQS010000104.1 GCA_945860565.1 Chitinophaga pinensis
GATAACCACTTATGGAATTAAGGAAAATGAGTATAGTTTGGAGTTGGTCCAAAATAGTTTAGACATGATTGCCTTGTTTCTTGAATTACGCTATACTTCGCCAAAACTGCCTTTTTTTACGAGTTTTGGCGAAGTATACTGTTGTTTTAAATTTGTAAATATATAGTAATCAATAAATAATGATTTTGTATTCATTTTTATGTTATGATTTATTAAATGGAAATATTGACTAACTTATTATTAGATAACTTTAATCATATTTGATTGTTGTTTTAGTTTAAATAAAACATATACAATTGTTTATGGTGTTGTTTTTATTGAGTTAGGGGTGTTAGAATTTGTGGTTTTAGGGATTTTTTTTACCAATTTCATAATTATAATTCGCCATTACTGTGTTTTTTTTGTACTTTTGGCGAAGTATAATTTCAATAATCATGTTGAATATAATCGGAAGAGCCACTGAAATTGGGAATCTTAGTGAAGGTTTAAAAAACGATAAGTCCGAGTTAATTGCCATTTATGGCAGACGTCGTGTGGGTAAAACTTTTTTGGTTAGGAACTTTTATGCTAAATATTTGGTCTTCGAAGTAACAGGATTGTTCAAAGGTTCAATGCGGGATCAGATGCAAATTTTCGATAAAGAGTTGAGAATTAGATCCCCCAAAACAAACTTCGACAGTCTAAAAACGTGGTTTGATGTGTTTTCTCAACTTGAGATATATTTAGATTCCCTAAAATCCAAAGGCAAAAAAGTTGTTTTTATTGATGAATTTCCATGGATTGCCACTGCAAAATCCAATTTTTTAATGGCATTTGAGAACTTTTGGAATGGATACTGCACCAAACGCAACGACCTTATTGTAGTAATTTGTGGTTCTGCGGCCTCTTTTATGGTACAAAAAGTCATTAAAAACAAAGGTGGTTTACACAATCGCATATCAAGAAAAATCCGATTGCTACCGTTTAATCTCCACGAAACTGATTTATTTCTAAAAAATAGAGGCATTAAGTTTACCGATTTCGATACCATTCAGCTTTATCTATGCATGGGTGGTGTTCCGCATTATCTCGAAAAGATACAGAAAGGATTGAGTGTCGCTCAAAATATTGACAGTCTTTGTTTTGATAAGGATGGAGTTTTAAACGATGAGTTTAATGAGCTTTTTACTTCTTTATTTGATAATTCCGAGCGCCACTTAAAAATAATTCGAACCTTGGCAAAAACAAATAAGGGCATCACTAGAGCGGATTTGATTGCAAAAAGTGGCTTTGCTTCTGGAGGAGATTTTTCCAAGAAACTAGACGAACTAATTGAATCCGGTTTTGTGTCGGAATATGTTTATTTTAACAACAAAAAGCAACTTGTACTTTACCGTTTATGCGATGAGTATTCTAAGTTCTATCTAAAATTTATTGAAGGCAACAAAAATAATGGTGTTGGAACCTGGCTGCGGCTCAGCGTAACGTCGGCTTATTCCTCTTGGTCAGGATTTGCTTTTGAAACCTTGTGTCTGAAACACATACAACAAATCAAAAAGGCACTTGGAATTGAATCCGTTTTTTCGACCAATTCTAGCTGGTTTAATGACACTGCACAAATCTATTTGTTGATTGATAGGGCAGACAATATCTTGAATGTCTGTGAAATAAAATTTTACAATGGTGTATTTACCATCGATAAAATATACTACCTCAGTTTAAAGAATAAATTAGCCTCTTTTCATTCAGATACCAACACCAAAAAGAACCTTTTTTTAACCATGATAACCACTTATGGAATCAAGGAAAATGAGTATAGTTTAGAGTTGGTCCAAAATAGTTTAGACATGAGTGTCTTGTTTCTTGAATAATGCTATACTTCGCCAAAACAGACAATTTTTTCGAGTTTTGGCGAAGTATAATCGCAATATTTTTTTATAAGTATTAATAATACAATAATTTATGATTTTTATATTAATAAAAAAGCATATTGAATTTGAAAGTTATTTTGGTAATTATAAAACGTTACGTTTGTATGTGATTCATTTTTATAGAGCCTAAATTATTCATGTATTTGCACTATGTTTGTTTAAACAAATAAATTACTTATCCAACTCTAGGCCGCGAATAGGAGAGTCTAGGTTCTATACAGACAAAATATCTATCCCTATGAAAAAATACTATTTCCCCATCCTTCTGTTTGCTGCCGGTATATTCATGGTTGCATGTGGATCTAAAAAAGCACTTCCTGCTACTACTTCAACAGAACCTAACTTAGAGGCAGTTTCAGCGAAATATCCGGGATATACACAGGCCCAATTCAAAGAAGGAAAGGCTTTGTATCTTGCAAATTGTGGAACTTGTCATGGACTAAAGAATCCAACATCCTACTCTGAACAACAGTGGAATAAAATAGTTCCCAAAATGGTTAACTATGTGAATGAAAATAAACCGAATAAGTTAGATGTGAATGCAGAAACCACCATATTAAAGTACTTGGTGACTATGACCACCATCGCACATCCCTCAAACTAAATAAACATGAATCGTAAAGATTTTTTAAATTCTTTATTGGTATTTTCAGCTATGGGCACATTGAGTAGTTTTAAGAATTTTTCGGATGCGTTGCCGCTACAAAGCCGCAAGATGCCGGTATTGTTTACATCTCATGGAAGTCCCTTCGACATCCCCTTATCCCGCGAAGAGCGTCCTTTTTGGGATGCATTACACAAATTGGGGACCGATTTAAAGCAGCATTTTGAGGTAAAGGCCGCTCTGGTGGTATCGGCACATTGGTGTACAAAAGGAACCTTTGTAAATATATCGCCAGAACAAGAGCAAATATTTGATTATTTCGGTTTTCCTGATCAATATTATAAGGTTTATTACAAAGCCAAGGGTTCACTAGAAATGGCCCAAGAAGTGAAGAAGGTAGTGCCAAGTGTCACGGAAACCACCGATTGGGGATTGGATCACGGCGCATGGCCCATGTTAATGCACCTTTTCCCAAATGCCGATGTTCCGGTATTTCAAATGAGTATTGACTATTACGCCAAACCAGAATACCATTTTGAATTGGGAAAACAATTAAAATCCCTGAGAGAAAAAGGCATTTTAATTATCGGTAGCGGCTCTTTAATTCACAACCTTCAGTTGGCCGGTCAGCGCATGCAGTCGGGCAACAGAACACCTTACGGATGGGAGGCAGAGTACGATTATTGGCTAAAACAGCAAATCGACGCACGCAATTTCCAAAATTTAATCCAATACGAAAGCAGTCACCGCTTAGGAAAAATGGCGGCACCCACACCAGATCACTATGTTCCGGTGTTATACAGTCTTGGTTTGATGGACAGCAAAGACAAAATCGAATATTTTTACGAAGGCGTGCCGAGCATTCCAGCATTTAGTGAGCGTAGTTTTATTATTTCTGAGGGATAATTATTGATGTGGTCGATATAAATGTGTTGCTGGTCGATGACTCAATGTAAAACCAAAGAAATGGACGTAAATTGAGTTTATACTTTCGAAACATAATAAAAAATATGAAAAAGTACACAATCATTTTAAGCGCATTGGTCTTGTTTGTAACGAGTTGCGAAAAAGAGTCTATCATTGGTTACGAAGAGGTTCCGGCAGAAATTAAATCTTATGTCAGTACCAATTTTCCTCAACGAGTGGTTTTGCAAGCCATAAAAAGCAAAGGTCATTGTGATGAAGCGTTCGAAATAAAATTAGATAGTAACACAACACTTGAGTTTAACCGCAAAAATGAAATTAGCGAAATTGAAAGCGACATGGCATTGCCACAAGCGGTTATTCCTATAAATATTTGGGAGTATGTAACCACCAATTACAGCAATAATTTTATCACAGATTGGTCTCGCGATAAACACAACCAAGAAGTGCAATTAAATGATGGTCTGAAATTGGAATTTAACAAAGAAGGCGGTTTTTTAAGATTGGATAATTAATTTTTTTTCATCGGTGAATGTAGCAAGAGACTCAAACGGGTCTCTTGTTTTTTTTGGGGGGGATGAGTATTTGTGTTTCATGGAAAATTCTAATTTAGGATAGGTCATTTTGGCTATTTTTGCAATATGCCGAACGATCCCCTGCATGGAATAACATTGGAGAAAATTGTGACCGAATTGTTTGAGAAATTTGGCTGGGAAGAGTTGGGTTACCGCATTCGCATTCGTTGTTTTACTGAAAATCCATCGGTAAAGTCGAGTTTGACCTTCTTGCGAAAAACCCAATGGGCCAGAGACAAGGTGGAGCAATTGTACATTCGCGAGATTATACAAAGAAGAAAATAATTCAAATTACCAGTGTGAAAATTGCACGAATTGTTATTTTGTGTTTTGATTTTTGCAACCTTTTTGCAAAATGTTGTCTTTTAAACAGACGAATAGTTATCCTTTGAAATTTATATGGTTTTGGTTTAGAATAAATAAAATCCATCAGTAAATAATTTTCTAAGTGTTAGATGGCATTCGTTTACAATTGAATAAAATTCTTTAATTTAAACAGAAAACGATGTGTTATATCCGATTTACAGTGGTTGTGTTAATGTTGACTTCGAAAATGTCGATAGCCCAAAAAGAACTCAAACAACAATGGTATTTGCAGTTTCATGCTGCTCAAAAGCCTGTTTTTGATAGAGGAATTTGGGCACAAAAGACTCAAACCGACAGATTAGGGAACACCTTTATTTCCTTTACTTCTTATTCTACTGTTGAATTTCAAGGAAAAACAGATACTGGCACTAAAGTCCACCTGATTAAAGTGGACAAAAAAGGAAAGGTTTTATGGTCTAAGTTATTTAGAATGGGATTTGAAACAAGCAATGGCTCGATACTAGATATGTGTCCAGACAATAAGGGTGGAGTTTTTATTTCCACCATTTTGGGTTCATATTATAAACTTAGTAATGATTCTACTTTCAAAGGACCGTCCTACAGTAACGGATTAATTCATTGGGATGAAAATGGAACATTCAGAACCCTTACCTTTATGGATCGGGCAGGAATTGGTTTTTTAGAATATGGTTTAGACGGAAAATTGTACTTACAAAGAGATGATCATACTTTACATGTAATAAACGAGAATGGGAAATTAAAAACGTCTTATTTCCCCTATGATAATTATGGTTTAGGTGTATATCTATCTGTAAACAATTTGGGTGATGTTGCAAACCTACTTATTATTCCTCCTTATGACTACTTTGTAGTTGGAGACTCTATTTACAAGGGAGGAAATAACTATTCTTACGGTTTGACGGTTAAGGATTCAACGGGAAAGTTAAAATGGCATAAGTTTTATAAAAACAGGAGTTTACTTGATTATGGATCAAACAAATATCTACAATGGGATAATCAAAATAATTTGTTTGTTTCGCTCAATTTAAATCATGGCAGCCCCGGTTATGAAGAATATTTGGAATATGGTAAAAAAGCAATTATTTACAGTTACGATGAATTTGGAAACCTGAAGGGTGAATTCTTTGACAAGACTTATTTAGAATTTGAAGAATTTCGGTCTGAGGCATTTTTGCAATTGGATGAGGATGGACGGGTTTCTACCACTATTATAAACTCGCGGGGGAATGCCGCTTTATATCCAGGCTTAGTATTAAAAAAGGAGGATTACAGCCCATATTTAAGAGTTAAATTTAATGACAGCTTTAAAGTTGAAAAATATTATACCCTTTATTCTATGGGTGGTCATATGGGTGTGTCGCAAATGGCTACAAGAGGAATTTTCTCCAATATTCGCTTTTTAAGATCAGATACAGTTTCCAAAGAATACTACCTGCCCAATGGCCAATCCGTTACCTGCAAATACGACAGCGA
>CAMAQS010000105.1 GCA_945860565.1 Chitinophaga pinensis
TGGCATTCGTTTACAATTGAATAAAATTCTTTAATTTAAACAGAAAACGATGTGTTATATCCGATTTACAGTGGTTGTGTTAATGTTGACTTCGAAAATGTCGATAGCCCAAAAAGAACTCAAACAACAGTGGTATTTGCAGTTTCATGTTGTGAAAGATTCTACACGAAATAAATCCATTGATTTTCAAAGAGTACATACTGATGTATTAGGCAATACGTTTATTTATTTTACATCAATGTCAACTTTTGAATTTCAGGGCAAGGTTGATTCAGGTAGGAATTCACACATTTACAAAGTAGATCCAAAGGGTATTGTTTTATGGTCTAAAACGTTTAAACACGGATTAGAGAATCATGGAGGGGCCGCTTTAGGTATTTCTCCAGACAATAAAGGTGGTGTTTTTGTTAGAACCAATATGGGACAAGTTTTTAACCTAAGTAATGATTCAACTTATAGGAACACAATTATTAAATATGGCGTAATTCATTGGGGTTCAAATGGAGAGTTTTTAACATTATCGTTGTTGGATAAAGTAGAAGTCGGAAACATTCATTCAGGTTTAGATAGTAATTTGTATTTCACAAAAGACGATGATTATTTATATATTTTGGACAAAACGGGTAAGATAAAATCTGCCAATTATCCCTATAATAATGGTGTTTCTGCTCATTTCGCGGCAAATAAATTTGGGGATGTCGCCTCCATAGAAACATTGTGGAAGGGCGAGTCTTTCACTATAGGTGATACCACCTACAAAGCGACTAAATCCTATAGTTACGTTTTGGTTGTCCGTGATTCAACTGCAAAACTTAAATGGCATTCGTTCTATGAAAACCGAGGGTTTTTAGATCTCGATGACAATCATTCAGTGCGATGGGATGGAAAAAATAATCTGTTTATAGCTTTGAATATCAATTCGTTATCGCCGGGTTTTGAGAAATACGTGTCCGGTGGTCAGAAAACAATTATTTATAAATACGATGTATATGGCAATAAATTGGGTGAATTTTTTGACACCTCTTCTATTGAGTTTTCTGATCATTTTTCCCAGACTTGGCTACAAAATGTAGAAAATGGTGATGTTGTTGCCAATATTTTTACTTACAAACGTTACGATACCTATTATCCTGGTTTGACATTGAAAAGTCATGAAATACCCGGTTATATGCGTGTTAAATTTGATGACAATTTTAAGGTAAAAGAATATTATTACGGTTCTTCTGTGCCCCGAATGGATAACTCAAATATTGGTTCAATGTCCGTGTTTTGGAATGTCAAAGAACTAAATCCAAACCAATCCAAAGAATACTACCTTCCCAATGGCCAATCCGTTACCTGCAAATACGACAGCGACTTTTTTGTGATTATGATGGATACCACCGAGCCCAAACAAAACGGTATTGCAAAGCTTGTGCAAGAGCAAGTACACGTTAGTTTGGAACCGAATCCTTTGCAGCTAAACAACACCTTGCAGGTGCACAGCAAAGTGCAGCCAATTCGCTCGGTTTTTGTGTTGGACGTGAAAGGCAACAAGCTCAAAGAGCAACTAAACGTAAACTTAATCAAAACATCGCTGTTGTTAGACCAGAAAAACGGGTTCAAAGCAGGAGTATATTTTGTGCGCATCGAATTCCAAAACGGCGAAAGCACCACACAGAAAATTGTGGTAACGGATTGATAAACAATTAAAAATGTCGGTATTGTGTCAGTTTGTTATGCTAGTGTTAACATTAAGTCTGAATATTGCAATATTTGCAAATAATTAAGTGGTTTTAAAAAATAGTTCTAGGTAATGTCGGTTTATTTTTTTTTTTTGATAAAATTCAAATATATGAAAAACAAACTGTTACCGAAAATTTTGGCTCTGTTTTTGACACTCAGTGCCTCAGGATTAAAATTAATTGCTCAATCTCATAATAATATTGCTTGTCCTTCCAAATTTTGGAGTCACATTGATTGTTTGTATGAATTTAAAATGAATGGATATTATATCGACAGCATAAATTCTAGTATACCCACCAAACAACATTTTCATCAATTTTGGTATAGTAGTGATTGGTATGGTTGTTGGGACATACCTGTCGATACTACTTTTGCAATATATGGATGTGGATATTGTGGGTTTACAGATTCTGCCATATTTAGTTCTCTAAATTTACCAAGTACTTCCCAAATTTATAAGTTCTTTTCTATCAATACGGGTGCACTTACCGGAATGGGGCATATGTTGTTTCATTATGAAGATATTGAGTGGTATCATGATCTTCATAATCGAACTTTATTTATTCCCGATATCCCATATTGTTGTAGTTCAAACCTTCCTGAAGATTGTCAAACCTGTAATTGTGGTGTAGGATATGTAGACTGGGAGAAATCAAGATTTGCTGTTTTGCCGGCGCGTGGCCCTTATTGGAATAACAACTGTTTACCACCATTATAAAAAATATAATTATGACAACTAATATAAAAACCAAATTTTTCATATCCATTTTTCTTCTGATTAATGGATTATACAGCCAGCAAATAATGAAACAACAATGGTATTTGCAATTCAATGCGGCCCAAAAGCCAGTTTGGAATGAAGGTATTGGTTCACCACGTGTCCATACTGACATTTTAGGTAATACTTTCATTAGTTTTTCTTCACTTTCAACATTTGAATTTCAAGGGGTAACAGATACAGGACATAAAACGCATTTAATTAAAGTAGATAAAAATGGCCAAGTACTTTGGAAAAAATTATTTAGAGTTGGATTTGAAGCAAGTAGTGGATCAATAGTAGGTTTATGTCCTGATAATGCTGGTGGTGTATTCGCAACTACTATTCTTGGAACTTATTTCAAATTATCAGATGACTCAACTTTCAAAAGTAATTCAATTCAGATAGGAGTAATTAATTGGGGTTCCGATGGGGAATTTGAAAAAATGACGGTAATAGACAATACAAAACCTGGAAACTTACAAATGGGTTTGGATGGAAATTTATATTTGCCACGAAACAAAGAAACTCTACATATTGTTAGTCAAGATGGAAAAATCAAAACCTCGTATTTCCCATTTTATAATGATTTTGCTCCACATTTTGCAGCAAATAAAAATGGAGATGTTGCCAGTATAAAAGGCATGATTTCAGGAGATTTATTTACCATTGGAGATACTACCTACAAAGCTCAAAAATCGTATTCTTATGTAGTTGTGGTTCGCGATTCATTGGGAAAAGTGAAATGGCATAAATTCTTCGTCGAACGGGGATTCTTAGACATAGACGACAACCATTCACTGCGTTGGGACAAGAACAACAACTTGTATTTCGCCCTAAATATTATTTCAAGTACTCCTGGATACGAAAAATATGTAGCAAATGGTCAAAAAACGATACTTTATAAATTCGATGAGTATGGAAATCAAATTGGTGAGTTTTTTGATACTTCGACCAACGAATTTTCAGAACATTATACTGTGACATGGTTGCAAAATGATGAATATGGCGAGGTATCAGCATATATTTACACTTCCTCAAGAAATGATACATATTATCCTGGATTGGCGATAAAAAAAGAGGACATAACCAAATATTTGCGTTTAAAATTTAATGACGAATTCAAGATTCAACAATATTATATTTTCAATAGTGTTCCGCGATTAGATAATTCTAATCATGCAACTAAGTCGATTTTTTGGGCTATTAACGAACTAACTCCAAACCAATCCAAAGAATATTACCTGCCCAATGGCCAATCCGTTACCTGCAAATACGACAGCGACTTTTTTGTGATTATGATGGATACCACCGAGCCCAAACAAAACAGTACTGCAAAGCTTGTGCAAGAGCAAGTACACGTTAGTTTGGAACCGAATCCCTTGCAATTAAACAACACTTTGCAGGTGCACAGCAAACTGCAGCCCATTCGCTCGGTTTTTGTGTTGGACGTGAAAGGCAACAAGCTCAAAGAACAACTGCGCCTAAATACGCTCAAAACATCGCTGTTGCTAGACCAGAAAAACGGATTCAAAGCAGGAGTATATTTTGTGCGCATCGAATTCCAAAACGGCGAAAGCACCACACAAAAGATTGTGGTAACGGAGTAGTAATTACATTTTTTCGGGTTGTTTGGGTCAACAAAAGCCCCAAAATAGCAATGTTTTTGACAAAACAGTGGACGAAAATGAGTGAAATGAATCGTTATTTCAATTTTCGTCCTAGTTTTGTAATTCCAAGATGAAACCTGCTTTTTTGCGTTTTTTACTCATATTTGTCTGTGGATTTTTAGCGCAAATCGCAAAAGCACAGAAAATTCGCGTTGCCATTCAACATACTTTTGGTAATGAACTTATGGTGTTGGGCGAAGAGGGCTTTCGTTCAGAAACAGACACCACACTAAAAATTTCCGAATTGAAATATTACATTTCAAACGTATCTTTTTACAAAAAAGGGACCTGCATATTTGCTGAACCCAATTCCTATCGATTGCTGGATGTTGCTACCTGTAACCCCTGTACTTTGGAGGTGGCATCCCCCAAAAAAATAAAATACGATGAAATGCGATTTACTTTGGGCATTGACAGTGCAACCAATGTTTCTGGGGCTATGGGGGGAGATTTGGATCCTACAAAAGGTATGTACTGGACCTGGCAAAGTGGGTATATCAATTTGAAAATGGAGGGGAAAACCAAAGACAACAACAAACAATCCAAAGAGTTTCAACTTCATTTGGGGGGATATGCTTCGCCATTTCTTGCGGCCCAATCGGTGCGTTTCCAATGGAAAAACAACCAAGAAATTCCCCTTATTTTCGATGTGAAAAACATAGTAGAAGCCATGAATTCAAACAGTACCTGGCACATCATGTCGCCGAATGCCAAGGCCGTAGTGTTCTCAAAAATTGCGGCTGAATCGTTTAAATTGGGCATTAAATGAAATGGGTTTGGTTCTTTTTTGGGGGGATGTTTTTCGTTTGTGCCTCCTTTGTGTACATAAATGAAACAGATTGGCTGCTTCCAAAGGAATTTCCAAAACCTGAATATGATTTTGCGAAGAATCCAATTTCTGCCAACAAAATAGAACTCGGAAGGGCATTGTTTTACGACCCGATTTTATCGATAGACAATACCATTTCCTGCGCCAGTTGCCATTCCCAATATTCGGCATTTACCCATGTAGATCACAATTTGAGTCATGGAATTCAAGACCGCATTGGATTCAGAAATTCGCCGGCTTTGATGAATTTGGCGTGGCAGAAATCGTTTATGCGCGATGGCGCTGTGAACCACTTGGATATGCAAGCACTCGCACCCATTAGCAATCCCGATGAAATGGGGGAGGACATACAGCATGTGGTAGAAAAGTTGCGGTTATCGCAAATATATTCGCCCTTATTTGAAAATGCCTTCGGCGACAATGTGATTACCGGAGAACGCGTATTGAAGGCATTGTCGCAATTTATGCTCACTTTAGTGTCCAACAATGCCAAATACGACAGTGTAATGCGGAGACAGGCTGTTTTTACTGAAAAAGAGAACAAAGGATATGCCGTTTTCAAGAAACAATGCAATGCTTGCCACACGGAGCCCTTGTTTACCAACGATGCGTTTATAAACAATGGTTTGTCTGTAGATGCTGAGTTAAAAGACTACGGACGGTTTCGGGTAACGCAAAATGCCCAAGATTCTTTTAAATTCAGGGTACCCACGCTTAGAAATATCGAATTTTCTTATCCTTACATGCACGACGGTCGATTTAAAAAGCTGAATCAAGTAATCAACCATTATACGTCCCCCAAAACAAATAGCACAACCTTAGATTC
>CAMAQS010000106.1 GCA_945860565.1 Chitinophaga pinensis
GTTTCGGATTGTTTAGGGCTGTCTTCTAAATGCCACAATAATATATGAGTATCTACAAGGAATTTCATTTGGTATATTCCTTAAATGCATCCAATGTAGAATCAAAATCTGATGAAATGAACACTTTGTCTTTCCATAAACCTAACAAATTGGGTCTTTTGGAACTTTGATTGCGATGGATTAAAAACTCGGCAAACTCTAGAACTTGCATTTGTTTATCAATGGGAAGTTTTGAAATGGCGTTGCCAATGTCAGATTCTATTCCTTCATTTTGAGGGTAGCTTATTATGGGTTCTAAAACAACCTTAGATTGTTTCAAATCATTGTATTCATAGAGCAAAGCTTCAATTTTTTCACTCAAACTTTTTCCTTCTTGGAAGGACCAAAACTGCACTTTGGAATGTAATTCTGGGTCGATGGTAATGTTGATGCGTTTCTTCGACATAACACAAATATAGTGAATGTGTATGAATTTGAAAAGTACACACTGGGCTTCGAGAACCTCGCCTTCGAGGTCCTCAGGCACCGGCGCTGGCATGGTGCAAAAAATTATTCCTTAATAATGGTGTAGTTTCGATTTGAAACATTGATAATATAAACGCCATTCGGTAAATGTTCCATGTTAATTTGATGGTTTTTAGGTAGTTTAAGTTCTTTTACCAATCCATTTACAGGACTATAAATTTTTATAATTTGCCCTACTTGATTAAATTCTAAAGGATTAAACTGAAGAATTCCTTTGGTAGGATTTGGGTAAAATGGATTTACACTAGAGGGTTTAGCAATGCTAGAGTTTGCGGTGTTTAAACATGGGTCTTTGAAGGTATTTGATAGAATACAAGATGAAATGGGTTTTAGTAGTTTATCGGGCTTAAAAAGCAATGCAGTTCCTGTCAGTGTGCCTGTTAAAAATGAATCAAACGGATTAATGACGGGATAATCTGTTGAAGCTGAATTTCCAGCACTGTAGACTTTGCCATATTCATCCACATGGCAGGTTCGTAAATCTTCATTTAACGTTCCACCAATAAAAGTTGAATAGAGAATGGTGGATAAATCTGGTGAAAGGACAGACAAATGTCCATCGCTTCCCCCTGCCAAAATGGGTTGGGATGCAGTAGATTTGGTAACTGGAAAATCTGTAGAAAGTGTTCTTCCAGTAACGTAAATGTTGTCGTTTTTATCGACACCAATACCCTGAATTTCATCTACTTGGCTTCCTCCCAAGTATGTTGATGCAAGAATAGAACTACCATCGGCAGCAATTTTTGTAATAACACCTTCACGCAGTCCGGCGAAATTTGATTGGGCAGCATTTCCTGTTATTGGATATCCTGTGGCAAAAGTGTAAGCAGCCACAATAACATTTCCGGCGGTATCAATTTCTAAGCTGTGTGTCTCTACTTCTTCATTACCCGGTCCCCCCAAAAAACTACAAAAAATCACATTTCCACTGGAATCAAATTTTGAAACCACAAAATCTATCCCTCCAGCAACTTTTGGTTGAAAAACCGATGATGTTACCGGAATGCTATTTTTTGAAGCGTGTGACAAGAAATATACATTGTCATTTTTATCAACCCTCACAGTCGTAGGTCCCGCCGATGTTGCTACACCATCCGACAAAAACGTTCCGTACAACAAGGTTTTTCCGTCCGATGATATTTTAATCAAAGCAGGGTTCATTGTTGCAGTCGCTTTGGATTGAAGGGCGTTTGCAGTGATGTAAGGGAAATTTGGCGAAGCATTGCTTAATCCTACCCAAATGTTTCCTTTTGAATCCAAATCTATGTCTCGCACAAAACCTCTTCCATCACAACCAATGTAAGTGGACCACACAATAGAAGCACCATCCGGGGTGATTTTTGCGACAAAGCCATCTTGAATTCCATAAGCCGAGTTTGGATTGTTATCTCCGGCAAAATTGGGTTGTAAAACACAAGGAGTAGTTTGTAAACCAGTGCCAGCTCTACCAGCGATATAAATAAACCCTTTGTCGTCAATTTCTATTGCGTAAGCTCGATCATATAAATTTCCTCCGAATAATGTTGACCAAATTGGGTTTCCCGCTGAATCAACTTTTACGATAAATGCGTCCGAATTTCCGCCATTGTATTTTAATCCAATTGTTTTGGGGGATGATTTAAATGCTGTAGATGCAGTTCCGCCAGTAAATACAATATTGCCATTACAGTCAGTATGTACATCCCTTACGCTTAAACTTGTATTGGGAATGTATGAAATCATTTTGGGTTTTAGTGTATTTGGTTGGGCTTCCAACATCAAACAAGCAAAAATCCCAAACAGGGATAGCGTTAAACGGTGTTTAGTGGTAGAGTGAAGGTGCAACATGAAGGGTAAATGTAGTGAAATTTATTTTAAATGGTTGATTTATGGATAAACAGCTATGGTTTGTTTTAACCAAATCCACCATCCCCCAAAATTAAAATAATTCAGCTTTCACCAACGGAGATACCTTCGAGCCAATGAGTTCAATAGATTTCATCAACTCTTTGTGCGTCAATCCGGCGTCCATTTGAAAGGTAAACCTAGAGATTCCACCAAGCGCGCTGCTGTGTCGTAAAATCTTTTCTGCTACTTCTTCTGCACTGCCTACCAGCAATGCACCTAAAAATCCATTTTGTGCATCGAAACTCGATTTCGTTACGGGTGGAAATCCTCGTTCCTTGCCAATTTCAGTGAACATGTGTGCATATCCGGGATAATATTGATTTACCGCTTCAGTGCTGCTTTCGGCTACAAAACCCAGTGAATGAAGTCCAACCTTAAGTTGATCTGGAGAATGTCCTGCCTTCTCACCTGCTTGTCTATACATATTAATCAACGGTCTAAACCGGTGCGTTTCGCCACCAATTACAGCCACCATTAGGGGTAATCCCAAACTTCCAGCTCTAGCAAAAGATGCTGGCGTACCACCAACGCCAATCCATATTGGCAATTTCTCTTGCAATGGACGCGGATAAATTCCTTGATTTCTCAAAGCCGGTCTAAAATTGCCCGTCCAATTCACAACCTCTTTTTCTCTGATTTTGAGCAATAAATCCAGTTTTTCTATGAACAAATCATCGTAATCTTCCAAATCGAGTCCAAACAACGGATATGAATCGATGAATGAGCCTCTGCCAGCCACAATTTCAGCACGTCCGTTTGAAATTAAATCCAAAGTAGCAAATTGTTGGAACACACGAACAGGATCGGCGGCGCTTAAAACTGTTACGGCACTGGTAAGGATAATGCGTTTTGTTCTGGAAGCAGCAGCGGCTAAAATGACCGCAGGCGAGGAGTCTAAAAATTCTTTTCTATAATGTTCGCCAATGCCAAAAACGTCTAATCCTACTTGGTCGGCCAATTCAATTCGTTCAAGAAGTTCCTGCATTGCTTGGGCATTGCCTATGCCCGATTGGCTTGTATTTATAGCGAAACTATCTATTCCGATTTCCATAATTTTTCTTGAATGTCGTTGATAATAGTTTGAAGTTGGGTGTTTAATTCTGTATTTATAATGCCATGTGCAGCATCAAAGTTTTCATCAAATTTGGGCAATGAAAACCAATTTTGTACAAGAGCACCGTGGAATGGGAACAGTTTATTTGCGATTTCCAAAACCGAAGATCCTCCGCGAGCACCTGGCGATGTTGCCATTAAAAGCATTGGTTTTTGTGCAAATATTTTCCTGTCTTTTATGCGAGAAGTCCAGTCCATCAAATTCTTAAAACCGGCATTGAAATTGCCGTTGTTTTCTGCCAATGACAATACAATGAAATCAATTTCGTCGATTTGTTTTGCAAAATCCGCAACTGTTTCTGGAAGTCCAATTTTTTCTTCTAGTTGTTTGCTGTAGAGTGGAATGTCTACCGTGCTCAAATCATAACCAACGATTTCAACATCGGTGAATAGGCTTGCCACATAGTAAGCAAATTTCCGGTTGATGGAATCGTAGCTATTGCTGCCGCCCAGTGCTAGAATTTTTTTCATCGGATTTGTTTTTGGAGGTAATTGGTGCGTATGCCTGATTTTAAATCGATGATTTCAAATTTTCTGGGTTCGTTGAAAGAGCCCATGTCGGTATCGCTGTTAATGTGAATGGCTCCAAAAAGTATCAGGTATTTGCAGTTGTAATTCGTCCCTGCCACCAGTTCCTCAATGCGTCGGTCTATGGCTTCGTATATGACCTCAGTGGCTTCTTTTATGGGGATGGGAGATGCCATAATTCTGTCTTTTGCTGCCAATAGAATTTGTTCAATGGTGTTCATTTGATAGTCCAATTCGGTAATTTCACCATCCTGTATGGTTCCTTCTTTAAGTTTCGATAAGGCACCTTTGGCGGCTCCACAACAACTCGAATTGTGTGCTTGTCCGTGGCGGTGGATTTCGCCAATGACGCCTTCTTTTGTAATGCCAATGTGCGGACCGTAATAGATGGAAACGGCTCCTTCGTCGGGTACATGGCTGGCAAATGCGCGCATTCCGGTCAGACCGGTAAAAGGATATCCATCCAATCCACCCATTTTAAAGGGACCTAAAAACTCTTGCATGCGGACGGGGTATTGCAGGCTGTTCACGTCGTCGCTGCAGAGGCTATCGGCGTACATAACCTGCGATGGTTCTAGGTCCAGTACTTCTTCAACAAAGTCTATAAATCGGTTAACGCTGTCGATGGTAGTATTGGCATTTGGATAATGTTGATGTATAACTGCGAGTCTATCTTTTTTTTTCATGGTAGATTTGGGTTAAAATGGTTTGGCTTTTTTGTTTTTGGGGGATGGCAGAAGGGCTTTAAAATGCAAGATATAACGCAATTTCAATAGTTGTTTAACCAAATGTTTAAATTCGATTAAAATACTTCAAGATTGGTTTACAGAGTGTCATTGGACTTATTGGCATTAAAGGCAATTGAAAATAGAATCAATCATGGTTTATTGTGCTTTTGTTTGTAAAAATACACCTACGACCCGTTTGAGATGTTAAAGAGGAAAATTATCTAATAAACTGACTAGCCATTCACAAAAAAAATAATATGTCATTTTGTTTTAACGTAATCTTGAAATCGTTAAACTTGCTAAAAAACTCAAAAGTTATAACAAATGCGATACAAAGGCATGTAAGAATTTGCATTTAACACAAAACCCCATAGTTCACATCATGATAAAAATCCAATATACAATAAGCATCCATGCAGCAGCAAGCAAGATTTATGATACAATGCTTGGCATCAGCAATAAATCAACGTACGAAGAATGGACCTACATATTTAATCCAACCTCAACCTATGAAGGAAGTTGGGATAAAGGAAGTAAGATTTTGTTTATTGGTGTAGATGAAAAGGGTGAAAAAGGAGGAATGGTATCCCGAATAGTAGAAAACAATCTAAATCAATTTGTTTCTGTACAACATTATGGTCTTGTTAAGGGAGAAAGCGAAATTACCGAAGGTCCTGAAGTAGAAAAATGGGCGAATGGTTTTGAGAACTACACCTTTGAAGAAATTAATGGAACCACCACCGTAACGGTAGATCTTGACACCACTGAAGATTTTACAGGATACATGAACGAGACTTACCCTGCTGCACTGAAAAAATTGAAAGAAATGTGCGAATTATAGGCACTATTATTAAAGTATAATTTTATGAAAAGAATTCATCACTTCAATACCAACATTAAATGGACAGGCAACAAAGGTTCTGGCACCGATTATTATCTGAATTATGAAAGAAGCCATGAAATTTTAGTGGACAATAAAGCCATTATTTTGGGTTCTTCGGATCCTGTATTTCGGGGGGATG
>CAMAQS010000107.1 GCA_945860565.1 Chitinophaga pinensis
ATTCCAGATACCTTAACAGACCAAACCAGTGCACACGATCCATTAATTGGGTATTATCCGATGGAAATGGATGTGGAAGCGGCAGATAGATTGAGAAAAAACGATCCAGATAAATATGTGGATTTAAGTTATAAAACCATGTATCGACATGTTGAGTTGATGTTGGAATTGCAAAAATTGGGAGCAATTACGTTTGATTATGGCAATAATTTGCGTGGACGAGCATTGGAAAGAGGGTTGAAGAATGCGTTTGATTTTCCAGGATTTGTACCTGCATACATCCGTCCGTTGTTTTGTGAAGGAAAAGGACCTTTCCGCTGGGTAGCATTAAGTGGGGATCCAGAAGATATTTATACCACAGATAAAGTCATTTTGGAGTTGTTTCCAGAAAATCAGAGTTTGAAGAGATGGATGAAAATGGCTCAAGAAAAAATTGAATTTCAAGGTCTGCCAGCGCGAATTTGTTGGCTTGGACAAGGCGAACGCAAAAAAGCAGCTTTGGCATTTAACGAATTGGTTAGAACGGGTAAAGTGAAGGCTCCAATTGTTATTGGTAGGGATCATTTGGATACAGGCTCTGTGGCATCTCCAAATAGAGAAACAGAAGCCATGATGGATGGTTCAGATGCTGTGGCAGACTGGCCGATATTAAATGCTTTTGTAAATACAGCAGGTGGCGCCAGCTGGGTGAGTTTACACCATGGCGGTGGAGTAGGAATGGGTTACAGCATTCATTCAGGAATGGTGATTGTTGCCGACGGTACCGACGATGCCGAAGAAAGATTGGCAAGGGTTTTACACAACGATCCAGGAATGGGAGTGGTAAGACACGCCGATGCCGGATACGAAATCGCCAAGAAAACAGCGAAAGAACACGGACTTGATTTATACGATCGGTTATATCCAAACGGATAAAAAAAAGGCCAACTGGAAAGTTGGCCTTTTTTATTAAATATTTTTTTTACTTATTTCTTAGGTGCTTTTACGTCTGGTAAAGTAACATCAGATTTTGCTGGTGCAGCTTTGCTGGTTTTCTTCGCTCCGTTGTAAGAGGATGCAGCCAATGAAATTACAACAATGACAATTGCACCAATCCAAGTGATTTTTTCAACGATATCAGTGGTTTTTTCTACGCCAAATATTTGATTCCCTTGGGAAAAGTTAGATGCAAGTCCACCCCCTTTAGGGTTCTGAACAAGTATAATTAACATCAATAAGATGGCAACGATAATGGCTAGTACGAGTATTACGGTCATGATAAATTATTTTCTTCTTTAATCTTTTGAATAAGGTCTGCAAAGTAAGCCTTTTTTTGTGGAATTTTCAACTGTAATTGTGAATATGCTTCAATTGCTTTTTCTGGCCTCCCTTGTTTTAGGTAAATATTGGCCAAAGTCTCTGTTACCAGGCCTCCAGGAAGCTGTTCGCTTTTTTTCATGGCCTTTTCAGGCGTGTAAAATTCCTTTTTGGGTCTTGATACGCTTGGACTCGTTTGGATAAAACGTTCAATTAAGTCAATTTTTCGTTCAATGGGCTTCACTTCCGCTTTAGATTCGCCGTCATTGGTGTTCAACCAACTGTAAAAATCAGAGCTGGCATCGCCCACAATGGGTGTGTTTTTGATTTCTTCTGAAACGGGATAAAAATCTTCAATGTTATAAATGCTCATCCTGTTGGTAATTAACCTTTCGGAATTTCCAATGGATGGATTTTTATTCTCAAAAACAGGCTCAAAAAGCAATTTTATCTGATTATCAGGCTCATCTGGGGTAAACAGCCCCCAAGTTTGATTGTTGAACTCAATTTTTGCATTTTCTTTAATCTCGGGGACTTCAGAAACAACGTCCTCGGTTACATTGAATTCAACCGTTTCTTCGGTTATTGCGGTGTGAATTTCATTCAATGAGATATCTTGGTCGTGCAGTTCTGGAACAGCTAAATCTTGAATATCTGGTTGGGTATTTAATTCGCTGTGGACTTTATTGAGCATTAATTCAGCATCTTGTGAGTCAATCTCAATCTCTTCTAATAAACTTTCCTTTTCAGCATTCGTTTCTGCAAATATTTCTAAAGAATCTGCTGGAATTTCAACATCAACTTCAGCATCTATGGTTATTTCTATGTTTTGGGGGGATGGAATTTCGGGTAGAATGTCCTGTGGTTCTGTTATTTGACTTAATTCTTGAATAACAAAATCTTCATTTTCAATGGTTGTAGAGATTTCAATGTCCGGGTTTTGGACTTCAGTTTCGCTGTTTATTTCAGTATTTGTATCAATTTGGGTGGCGTAGTTGATGTTGTGTATATAATCGAAGAGCCACTGTCTATTGTGAATACGCAGCGCTGCTTGGTGCAACACATTGTCGGTACGGAAATCTTGTTTTGTATGGTAATGTTTTGCTAAAAAGCAAAAAGGGAGTGCGAAAAAGGGAAAATCTTTTTGCATTTGTTGCAAATCCATGATGATTGCAGCATCAATTGGCGTAATTCCTTGGGCGATATTTTCGAATTCTTGTTTGTTCACCAGTCTAATGCAATGGCAGAAAAGATTTGCTGTACAATGATATCGGACAATTCATTGGAAAGATTAGACTCAACTGATGAGAAATCCGTTCCGGCATCAAATGTTATTGACGATGTAAAATCGCGGGTAAAGTTTTTTTCTGGGTATTTAACACATTCAAATTCAACATTTACAATAATGGTAAATTGGGTTTGTGCGGCACCGGTTTGTACATTAATGGCAGCGGGTGCAATGGAATAGTTTTTAATAACTCCACCAATTTTATAATCACCTTCTTCTGCTTTGAGTCCAAGTTGGGTTTCAGTTTGGAATTTGGTTTTTACCTTTTCTGTAAAGTCTAGGCTAAAACTTGGATTCACCAATGAAGCTTCATTGTTAAAGTAAGAAACTGAAAAGGTGGTAACATCGTCCGGGATATTGGCACCACGGAAATTGTAATACTTGCCATTACAAGAAGAAAGAACTGTGCTAAAAATAAGCATTCCGAAAAGCGCCGTTTTATTCCAATTCATATTGTTTTATTTTTCTATAAAGTGTTCTTTCTGAAATGCCTAAATCGTCGGCAGCTTTTTTTCGTTTACCGTTGTTTTTTTCTAGTGCCAAACGAATCATTTCAATTTCTTTGGCTTCTAGGCTCAGGACGTTTTCTATGTTTCCCGGAAAAGTTTCGGCTTCTATGAATTCTTCGTCGCTGTCTATTGCTTCGATGGGTTTTACCGAACCTTGTGGGAGAATTCTGGATTCACCGGACGCATTGTAATTTTGGTATGTAGGAGTGTTTTGAGATTGATTGATATTTACGGCCCCGTTTTCATTGTTTTCAAGTAAGCCAAATACCACAGATTTTAAATCGTTTACATCCCTTTTTAGGTCTAATAAAACTTTGTAAAAAATATCGCGCTCGCTCATGCCATCGAAATTACCCTCAATTTTGCCGAGCAACATCGGCAATTGGTTCTCAATTACCGGTAAATAATGCAATAAAGCGTCTTTATCGATTGTATTTCCTGTTTCAAGAACGTTGATTTGTTCTGTAACATTTTTTAACTGACGAATATTTCCAGGCCATGAATATTTGGCCAATAATTGTTGAGCTTCTGAAGTAAGCTCAATCATTTCTCGGTGATGGGTTTCTGAAAAATCGGAACTGAATTTTTTAAACAAGAGGTAAATGTCTTCAGGTCTTTCTGATAATTTCGGAATTCTAATGGGCACAGTGGCCAAACGGTAATATAAATCTTCTCTAAATTTTCCACTGCGTGCGCGTTCCAATAAATCTCTATTGGTGGCGGCCACCACACGTACATCGGTTTTTTGGACTTGGCTACTTCCTACTTTAATGAACTCGCCATTTTCTAAAATCCGCAACAAGCGGGCTTGTGTGCCTAAGGGCAATTCTCCAACTTCATCTAGAAAAATGGTACCCCCATTTACACTTTCAAAATAGCCTTTTCGTTTGTCGCTGGCTCCTGTGAACGCTCCTTTTTCGTGTCCAAACAATTCGCTGTCTATGGTACCTTCAGGAATGGCGCCGCAGTTAACGGCAATGAACGGTGCATGTCTGCGTCCGCTAAGATGATGAATGATTTTGCTAAAGCCTTCTTTCCCCACACCGCTTTCCCCTTGAATTAACACATTCATATCGGTAGGAGCCACTTTAACGGCGGTTTGCAACGCTGTATTTAACAGCGTTGAATTGCCTATAATCCCAAAACGTTGTTTTACAGATTGTATATCCATGGTCTACGTTCTACAAAGATACAAAATATCGATGATTTGCTGACAAAATGGCACATATTACAAAAAAAGTGTTGTGTATAAACTGTGTGTTTATTCACCAACGAAAAACGTAGATTTGAACTTTTATCTATGGAATTAGATCCAGAATTAACACAGCCAAATTCTCCAGAAAACGAATTGCCTTCTAGCGATTCGATGGGTAAAGTAAAGCCTGTATCAGGTCTTTACAAGGATTGGTTTGTGGAATATGCCAGTTATGTAATTTTGGAACGGGCAATTCCAGGTATTGAAGACGGACTCAAGCCAGTTCAAAGGCGCATATTACACGCCATGAACGAAATGGATGATGGTCGTTTTAATAAAGTGGCCAATATTATTGGTTCCACCATGGCCTATCACCCACATGGAGACGCCGCCATTGGCGATGCATTGGTGAATTTGGGTCAAAAAGAATTATTGATTGACACCCAAGGAAACTGGGGGGATGTGCGAACAGGTGATTCAGCCGCTGCACCAAGATATATTGAAGCCCGTTTGTCGGCTTTCGCCAAAGAAGTTGCTTTTAACGACAAAACCACCCATTGGCAACGCAGTTACGATGGCCGTAAAAGAGAGCCCATAGATTTGCCAATGAAGTTTCCACTGCTTTTAGCGCAAGGAGTGGAAGGAATTGCAGTGGGATTGAGTACTAAAATTATGCCCCACAATTTTATTGAATTGTGTGATGCAAGCATCCAAATTTTAAAAGGCAAATCGGTGGTTATACTTCCTGATTTTCCAACAGGAGGATCTGCTGATTTTAGTGCGTACAACGATGGTAAAAAAGGAGGGAAAGTACGTGTTCGCGCGAGAATTGAGGAAAAGGACAAATCTACCCTTTTAATTAAAGATATTCCTTTCGGTACAACCACTGGTAGCCTTATTGAAAGCATCATTAAAGCCAGTGACAACGGTAAAATTAAAGTTAAAAAGGTAATTGACAATACCGCCCGCGACGTTGAAATTGAAATACAATTGGCACCGGGAATTAGTCCGGATTTAGCCATAAGTGCTTTGTATGCCTTTACCGATTGTGAACTTTCTATTAGTCCGCTTGCCTGCGTAATTGTAAAAGACAGACCGCAGTTTATTGGTGTTACCGAAATTCTAAAAGAGTGTACCCAAAATACACTTCACCTGCTTAAAAGAGAGCTTGAAATTCAACTTGGTGAGTTGGAAAATAAATGGCATTTTTCATCCTTAGAAAAGATTTTTATAGAGCATAGAATCTATCGCGACATTGAAGAATGTGAAACTTGGGAGGCTGTAATTCAAGCCATTGATACCGGTTTGGAGCCCTATAAGCCACTTTTAAGAAGAGGTGTTGAGCACGATGATATTGTTCGTTTGACAGAAATTCGAATCAAACGCATTTCCAAATTTGATTCATTTAAAGCCGATGAACACATTCGGGGATTAGAAAACGAAATTGAAGAAGTTAAATCGCATTTAGACAATCTTACCGAATATGCCATTGC
>CAMAQS010000108.1 GCA_945860565.1 Chitinophaga pinensis
AGTTCAATGGTTAAAACCTCCACTCAACAACTTTATGTTAATCTCATTTCAAGGGGTCAATTTGCTCCGAAAACAGGGGGGCAATTTCGACCAATTTCAAGGGGTCAGTTTCGAGCAAAACTCGGGGGTCAATTTCAGCGTTTTTTCCAGTATATCCTAGATTTACTGCTGAGTATTATTAACGTTAGCATGCAAACCAGGGAAATTTTGCAGAATTTGCCTAAAATGAAGTTTGAGTGATAATTCCCCAAGTAACCCGCATACAAACTTATGCATAGAGCATTTTTTGCATCTTATTGAAAACCAATTTATTCATAAAATTAGGAAAACCTCAGTTTATGTAACTTGTTGAATATCATATGTTTCATAAAAACGTCTTTTTACGGATTTACCGAACTTGTTGATAATCAAAAACTCATAAAATCCGAGATGTCGCAGTTTATCCAACTAATTAATTGCCAATAACATACAACACCCTGTTTTTCCTAAAATTTCAACCCCTACCATCTATTCCTATGTAAACGACTACGGGGGATATTACCATCATACCCCCCAGTCATTAAAACTAAGTCGGGGTATCCTCCTATTCTATAATCTGATGAGTTAATATAGATAAAACATAACCTGGTGCGTTAGAAACTACAATTGTTTTCCTGGTAGTAACATTAGTTTATAATACTCCCTAAAACTTGGACCATGAGTTTAGTTAAAAAATCACTTAATTTGACTAAACGATATGACCAAACAAACTCGACGCAAATTCACAAACAGCCTCTACGGATTTTCCGTAATTATATTTTCAGCTTTTGCATTTTTTGCAAAATACATTCCCGATAAACCAATTTAAATTCGCAAAATGAAACGTTTTAATAACTCTTTTAACATCATCTTTTTAATCATTGGCTTCCTTTTAATTAACGCAATAGAAGCTCAGTCAATTCGAAACCTTTTAGGAAACACTAACAATCCTAACTCGAGCATTAATTATAATCAAGAACAATTGCTATTATCGGGCAACAAGCACCCAAAAGAAAAATTAATTACGCATATAAGTCAAGGATTTCTAGACTCGATAAAACAAGATTCAAGTAATTCCCAAATACCCTGCATCTCAGTAAAAATTAATTTCAATCAATACGTAAATCAAGAAAAACAAAAATCAAAACACAAACGGCAACATATACATGCATACTATAAAAATGATAAACGAACTTTTTTTTCTAATGAACCTTTTAAATTTATCGAAGGTCGCTTAATTGCAGTAGATTCTGCGGGATTATATCTTTATGATTCCTACAACAAAACACTCTCTTATGTATCATTTAGTAAGATTCAGTTTGTTAGAAAAGGACGTACTTTAGATGCCAAAGTATTACGAGACGCGGTTATTGGGATGGGTATTGGTGCAGTATTGGGCGGAGTGGGTATTTTGGGGTTTGAGTCAAGTACACTTTTCCTAGAAGCGGTTTCTGGCGCCGCTGCGGGTTTCGTGTGTGGGTTAGTGGCAAATATCCCTGAAAGAATCTTTCACGAATATCAGAATACTTTGCCCGATGTAAAATTCTATATTAATCAAGATCAAAATAATGCTAATCGCTATTTAGAGATGTTAAAACAACGAGAGGAAACATACGGCACTCCTTTGTTTTATGAGGATTTCCCAAATTACAAAAGCAATTAAGACGTAAATTTTCAATACTTAGATAGAACCGATCAAGGTTTATTCAATCCCTTCGCAATTTGAAGGGCTGAATACGTTTTTCCAGAACCACTAGGTCCTTGTAACGCAAGTTTGATTTTGGCATTACGCCGTTCTGCTTTTCGAATAGTCATAAATTTTAGTTTGTTTTTTTGGGGAAATAAAAAAAGGGGACCGAAGCCCCCTGTTACACTCAATCAAGCCGATTCATTCAGGCCATCAAAGCCTCTACCGAATTAAAATCGGGCATAGTTACCTGAGACAGGCGATCTTGTTTAACCTCGGTAGGAACATACGTCCAACGATGAGCCAATTCAATTACTTCACCTGTGTCGGCTACTACATACTCATAAGGTTCACAAGAAACCTTTTCAACAGTACCAGGCAATTTTTCGCCTAACACTGCTTTACATCCCTCTTCATTGAGAGTAGAAGTAATAGAACACTGTTTCACAGTAGCATAAAAGTTTCCTGTTTCAGCTGAACGGACCATCTCAATTCCACCTTGTAGAATTAAAGAGTAAAACTCTTTGCCCGCACTGGACATGAGTTTTTTGTAGTTAACAATTGTTACCATAGTTTATATAGATTTATTTTTTATGCCCCGTACTTAATTCTCACCTAAGGAGAACACGGCAGGGGCATAATGGAACGGGGAGGGTTAAACTGTATACCCCAACACACAGGGGGGTATGAAAATTTTAAAAAAAGATAAAATCAAACACTATAATGCAGTTAGTATAGATTAACCTTAATTTTATTCTATATAATTTGGATTTAAAGTAATTATTCTTCTCATCTATGCTTGACCGTTACATAAAAGGAGATTATAACCTAATCAGTATGAATATGTATATTTCAAGCGCAAATTCAGCCTAAAACACAAGGCAGCAGGTGAGGAAAAATTACACAACCACTTCATTACATACCCCAAAGTGCGAACTGAAATGCCCCTTAAATGCTAAAAACGTCCTCCAAATGGCTAAATTAAGATTATTTTAGGTTAAATTTGTGAAAGCACTTTTTTTATAAACTCGCTCACTGTTCTACTCTTACAACCATTGAAAACACTGGTAAAGGCATAAAAAAAGCCCCTCATTGCTGAGAGGCTTTCCGTGGGCCCACTTGGAATCGAACCAAGCACCTACTGATTATGAGTCAGTTGCTCTAACCGAATGAGCTATAGGCCCAAAATTGGAGTGCAAATATACGAAAAAAAATAATTTTACCCTATTCTACTTCTTTCAATCCCTTAAATTCCTCTTCGAATTCTGCACGGTTGTCATCGAACCAATCCATGGCCGCTTGTCCGCTCTCATCCTTGCCAATTACCTTGGTTTCGTAATCAATTAGACTCATTTTTAACCGTATGCCCAAAATATAAAAACGCACACCCAATTCATCCGTTGGATTTACAGCCATCAACTTTCGGAATATCTCCAACGCTTCTGAAAAGAAAAACCGATCATACAAACTAATTGCCCTGTTAAAAATGGTGCTCAAAATGGGACGATTTTCTTCGTATTCCCACAAAATTAGTTCTGGCCATTGACCATCTTCTGCACCAATTAATTCAAACGCCTTGGCATACGCATCCTCCATAACCCAAGCCGCCTTCATGTATTCTGAGGTCTCTTCCAATGTTTCAACCAACGTTAAATAAGGCTCCAAAAAATCAGGATCACGAAACATAAAATCCTGCATTTTTTTCTTACGCTTCCCCTTAATTTCAAAATCTTCTGTTTCCAGGTAGTCGTAATATTCTTCGGCAATTGAACTGCTTTTAGCGGTAAATTCTTTCATGTGATTTGTCACTACAATGTTAGTTAAAAGATTACAGTTCCTTATAAATTCCTCTGCAAAAAATCCCCCAAGAAATCCACCATTTACAACAGCACTTTGCTTTAGCATAGATTTAAATTATTGTTAAATATTGACTTTTCCGTGATTTAGAAAATAAAGACACTCAAAAAATAGGTAACATTGCAGCGCCATTTCAAAGCCCCACACATTGAAAAAAAGTATTATAGATAAATTGTCTAAAACGCTCATAAAGCGTGGATATATCCTAACAAAAGCCACATCCCCCAAAAAACTAAAACGTTTTCTTTCCACCCTTCAACCGCGTCGTCCTCAGACGCCGTTGATTCGATTAGGTAGCCTGGGTGATGGCGGATATCTCATTCCTGAAGATTTAATCGGCATATCTGCTTGCTTTTCGCCAGGTGTAGGTCAAGTCGCATCCTTTGAAGCGGACTTAATTGCGTTAGATATCCCCTGTTTTATGGCAGATGCCAGTGTTTCAGAAGCCCCATTAGAGTCGGAATTGGCTCATTTTATTCCAAAGTTCATTTCTAGTAAACACGATCCAAAACACATTTCCTTGGCACAGTGGGTGTCAGATTCAGGTAAAGAAGGAGATTTATTGCTCCAAATGGACATTGAAGGCGGTGAATTTGATGTCATTATTCATTCAGATGAATCCTTGTTAAAACGATTCAGAATTATGGTCATTGAGTTTCACAATTTTCATTATTTGCACAATGCCCAGTCTTTTGAACTTTACACTCAAATATTTGGCAAACTCACTAAAAACCACAGTTTGGTGCATGCACACGTGAACAATTATTCAGACTTTGTTGAAGTGAATGGCATTCGCATCCCGCCTTTGATGGAGTTTACATTCTTGCGCAACGACCGTTTCGCAGAAGGAACATTGGAGAATTATGAAAATCTGATTCACTATTTACCCAATAATTTAGATTCCGACAACGTCTCCAAAAAGAAACACCTGACTTTTCCAATTGAATGGTTTGGATATGGATTACCCGGTGGTGAGAAGTAAGGTGGATGTTAAATAATTGTGATTTTTTGATTTAAGGTTCATTAAAAGCGCTGCAGTAGGTAATTTCGAACATGCGTTTTTCTTTACTTCTTTTAAGCCTACTATCTATATCTATCGTTCAATCCCAGAATGATTTAAACCTTTACAGTTGGGGCCGCAACGCCAATGGACAATTGGGTCTAAATAGTACCCACGATTCAATATCCCCCAAAAAAATAAACAACGATTCTACTTGGACCGAAATAACTGTTGGGTATAACCGAACCTTTGCGATCAAAAAAAATGGCTCTCTTTGGGCTTGGGGAAACAACACCAATGGCGAATTGGGCAATGGAAATACCACCAATTTAAATATTCCTACTCAAATAGGCTCTGACCTAGATTGGTATAAAATCAACTCTGGTTTAAACCATGTGGTTGCACAAAAAACAGATGGAACACTATGGACTTGGGGTTTAAATGTTTACGGTCAACTTGGCACAGGCGACAGTACCGATTACGATGTTCCAAATCAAATGGGTTCAGACGATGATTGGTTTAGATTGGCTGTTGGAGAAAATTTCACTATCGCCAGTAAAACCGATGGCACTTTATGGGGCTGGGGTTCCAATAATTTCGGACAACTCGGATTGGGTGATACTTTAAATAGAGACATCCCAACTCAAATTGACCCTTCAGGTCTAGATTGGGCACAAATTGCAACTGGTAAAGAACATGTTCTTGGAATTCGTACCGATGGCGCTTTATATGCTTGGGGTAGAAACGATTCTGGACAATTGGGATTGGGAAATTTGTTGGATAAAGATGAACCAACAAAAGTAAACAACTGGACAAATTGGTTGCGTATGGCATGTAGCGAAAATCACTCCATTGCACTTCGCAAAGACTTCACTCTTTGGTCTTGGGGGGATAACACCTACGGTCAACTTGGACAGGGCGATTCAATAGATAGAGATGAACCAGCGCAAGTAGGTTTAGATTCTTCTTGGAATAAAATTAGTGCAGGTTTTAATCATAATTTAGCCATCAATAAAAAACAACGTCTTTTTTCTTGGGGGATAAACAATTATGGTCAACTCGGCTTGGGTGATACCATTGGACGTTCTGAGCCTACTCAAGTTGGGTT
>CAMAQS010000109.1 GCA_945860565.1 Chitinophaga pinensis
TCGCGGTTGCCGGAGTGGGTTTCTACCAAATCTACACCATAGCGTTTTGCCAAATTTCTGGCGGATTCACTGAAGGTAAGATTTTCAATGTCCATAATAAACTGTATGGCATTTCCACCTTTTTGACAACCAAAACATTTGTAGATTCCCAAATTGGGAGTGACCACAAAGCTGGGTGTTTTTTCGTCGTGAAAGGGGCAATTTCCTTTAAATCGGGAGCCAGATCGTTTTAAATTCACATAATCTCCTACCACATCTTCGATGTTTGCAAGCTGGAGCAGTTGGTCTATGGAATTCGGGCTAATCATTCTTTATGTGTGCTTTTAAAAGAGCGAAGAGAATGTCTGTCTTTTTTTGGGGGGATATTTGATTGCTTGTTTTTGGGGATGTTTGCGGTGTGAGGTTGCGAAAATCACAAAACAAAATTCATAAAACAGTATCAAATTTCACAAAAAGACAGATTTTCAAAGATAGTTTAAAAAATGAAATGAGAGAAATTCTGAGAAGAAGATCGGGGGTGCTCGTTCGACTCCGGCTTTTTGCGGCTGGTGGGTGACCATTTATAGTTGTTTGGCAAGGGGTATTCGGACCTCCCCGTCAGCCGAGAAGAGATTCTTTTTGCAATTTAGAGGTGAATTTTTTACGGCTGACACCCCTCCTCTCGAAGAGGGGAGCTTTATATTCTGCAAATATCTGAATTTGGGAAAGGAATGAAAGTGCAGAAATTGTAAAAATGTATAATGTGTTTTGGGAATAGTGCAAAAGAGGCCGGCACGTTCGACTCCGGTTGCACCCGCGCTCAGTGACCTTTTAGGTTGCTTAATTGTTGAGGATTAACACTATATTTTGTTATCAAAACACTAGAAATTTCATATTTACTTTTAAATCAAAAAAGGAACTTATTTTTGCATAAAATAAAACCCATGAGCATCGAAGTTATCAAATCTAAGGCCGCCGAGATTTTGCCAGAGTTAATTGCGATAAGACGTAGAATTCATAAAAATCCTGAGTTGTCTTTTCAAGAATTTAATACCCAAATACTCATTGAAGATTATTTGCAAAATAAATTAAATTTAAAAACCAAAAGACTAGCTAATACTGGGGTTGTTGCGTTGATTGAAGGAAAAAATCCCTCAAAAAAAGTGGTGGGATTAAGGGCGGACATGGATGCATTGCCCATTGTTGAAGTCAATGATGGCAGACCTTATAGAAGTGAAAATGAAGGTGTTATGCATGCTTGCGGTCACGATGTGCATACCACTTCGTTGTTGGGTGCAGCTACCATATTAAGTGAATTGAAGGATGAGTTTGAAGGAACCATAAAATTGGTCTTTCAACCCGGTGAAGAACGACTTCCAGGTGGAGCAAGTTTAATGATAGCCGATGGTGTTTTGAATGATCCAAAGGTGGACATCATGATTGGTCAACACGTTTTTCCAATGATTTATACCGGTGGAGTTGGGTTTCGCAGCGGACTTTATATGGCCAGCACAGACGAAATTTATATTACTGTAAAAGGAAAAGGCGGACACGGCGCAATGCCTTATTTAACCATAGATCCAGTGTTAATTACCTCGCACATGATTGTGGCTTTGCAACAAGTGGTGTCGCGAATAGCGAATCCAGTGACTCCAAGTGTATTGTCGTTTGGAAAAGTTATTGCAATGGGTGCAACGAATGTCATTCCCTCAGAAGTGAAAATTGAAGGTACCTTCCGTACATTAAATGAAGAATGGCGCGCTGAGGCTCACCGCAGAATCATAGAAATTGCTGAGGGTGTTGTTCGTGGAATGGGCGGTGAAATTGAGATAGACATTCGAAGAGGATATCCATTTTTAATGAATGACCCAAGTGTAACGGAAATTTCAAATCGTGCTGCCAAAAACTTTTTAGGCAGTGAAAACGTACATGATTTAGAAATTTGGATGGCAGCAGAAGATTTTGCCTATTATTCTCAAGAAGTGCCAAGTTGTTTTTACCGTTTGGGGACGCGCAATGATGATAAAGGAACGACCTTTTCAGTGCATCATCCGTCTTTTGACGTGGATGAGCAATCATTAGAAACGGGAGCTAGTTTAATGGCGTTTTTGGCAATTGAACACTTAAAAGATTAAGCGCCAATTATGGTACAAAGTTTCTCAATGGCGGAGTCCCAAATTTGAGCTGCCATTTCGGCTTCATCTGACAATACGAATTCCGTAATTATCAATTCTACGTCTCCAGTCATATCGTCTTGTTCGATGCGAAATTCCATATATTCAGCGTTTTCTGTGCCTTCGATTTCAAAACGGGCGTATTTGTTGGTCACTGATTTTGCCATTTTGGTCATATATTCAGTACCATCTTCCCAAGAAAAACGGTACTGACCTCCTCCCATTATGTCAACATGGTCAGCAAACCAACTTTGTAAACCAGAGGGATTTGCAATGTATTGATATAAAATATGTGGAGAACAACGCACTGAATATTCTAGTTCTAATTTTGATTTTGCGGAAGCGGTGGTTTTTGACATAATTCTTGGTAGTTAAATTCGAAGTTGCAATGAAATGAAATATACTGAAAAATCAAAATTTTATCGAAGGAAGTTCTATTATATTTGTAATATCGATGAATTTTACGCGATATACGCAAATAAATCTGGGCATAATTTTCGCAATAGCCATCATTTCAGCCATCATTGGATTTGATGTTTGCACTGTAACAATCATGAAATGGCATGGACCAGAGATGGATTCTTTCTTTAAATTTTACACTCAACTTGCCGAATGGCCCATTATTATAGTGGCTTTATTATTGGTATTCCGTCGTTTTAGAATGGCTGGATTGATGTTGGGATTGGTATTTGCCGTACAGGGATTGGTGGTTCAAGGATTGAAATTATGGATAAACAGACCCCGACCTTTTATTCGTTTCCCAGGTGAAGTTCGAGAAATTAAGGGACTTTTATTGTCTCATTGGAATGGATTCCCGAGTGGACATACGGCGGCAGCTTTTTTTTCTGTGGGATTAATCATTTTGAGTATGCATTCAAAATACAGAACTATTTGGTTTCAAGCGATTTGCATGACATTTGCATATTTAATTGGTTATAGTCGTGTCTACTTATGTCAACACTCTGTGGAAGATGTTTTGGTTGGTGCATTATTCGCCAGTATTTTTTTCTATTTTGCGGCCTATTATTTAGAGAAGCGCACAAAACGCCTATCCACATTCTAATGAAAAAACTACACGTTCACTTTCTATTTACAGTTGCGGCTCTTTTATTGCTCATTCCGGGTTTAAATCTGATCCAACTATTTGATTGGGATGAATTAAATTTTGCAGAAAGTGCGCGTGAAATGGTAGAATCAAAAAATTGGTTGTATGTACAAATTGGATATGAACCATTTTTTGAAAAACCCCCTTTATTTATCTGGTTACAGGCTATTTTTTATAGTTTAGGCAAATCAACCGCACCATGGATGTTTAAAATGCCCAATGTTTTAGCTGCAGTAATAGCAGTGAATTTTGTGTATCATGTTGGAGATAAACTAGGTAAACGCATGTTGGGCGCTTTTTGGTCATTGACCATTTTGCTCACATTTGCTCCCTTTATATATTGGAGAAGCGGCATTATTGATCCCGTTTTTAACTTGTTTATTGTCATGGCCTTGTTTCAATGGTATCAAATCACTCAAGCACAATTGAAAAATGAACGATCGCACCTCTATTATTTGATGGTTGGTGTTTATTTGGGCTGTGCTTTTTTAACCAAAGGTCCTGTTGCAATTTTGATTGCTGGCATGGTCATTTTTGTCATTACTTTAATCCGATCTAAATGGCATGAACTTTTTAACGCCAAAATTTTCTTGTCTTTTGGGGGATTGGCAATTGTGTTAGGTCTCTGGATTTTGCCATTATTGCAATCTAATGGTTCGGAGTTTCTTGTGAATTTCGTAAATTATCAAATGGTATTGTTTAAAGGGCAAATACCTTGGCACAATCAACCGTGGTTCTACCATATTGTGGTTTTGTTCTTTTTGTGTTTTCCAGCGAGTATTTTGGCCCTCCCTCATTTATTCAAAAATCAGGTTCTCGATAGAAACGTAGATGTTTGGCATTTACTGATGCGTTCATTGTTTTGGATTGTATTGGTTGTGTTTAGTTTGGCAACCACAAAAATAATTCACTACAGCAGTTTATGCTGGTGGCCACTCTCCTATTTCGGGGCATACCAAATTTATTTGGTACATACAAACCGTTGGAAAATGCCTTATTGGATGTATTTTCCATTGTTTTTAGCTGGTTTGGTTTTAATATTGGTATTTTGGATTATTCCTTTGGTTGCTATCATTAGACCAATTCCGAACATACTTTCTTCAAATATGGATGTTTATTCTCTGGGACTATTAAAAACTTCACCTAAATGGCATTGGACCACCTTGATTCCGGCTTCTTTGTTCACATTTTGGTTTGTTCCATGGGTATTTGCTGGCATTATTGGCAAAAAACCAAATCCAACCTTTTTGTTTTTGATTTCTGGTTCGGTGGCTTTAGTAAGTGGTTTAACCTTGTTGCCCGCGGTATCACAAACATTGCAGGAACCAATGGTTTCAGTGATACGACAAGCGAAAAAAGACAAGGTATTTTTAGAAGCTTGGTATTTCAAAACCTATGCATTGTATTTTCATTTGGAATTAAAACCAGAAGATTTTAACCATTTGAAATCCAATACTCCATTGTTAAAAGATGAATTGTATCCGAAACAAACATTGCGCAGAGCCCATGCAATGAATCCTGAAAATACAGGCAATATTTATATGTTAACGAAGAATAATTATACTCCAGATGCACAGTTTGAAGCCTTGTTTATTAAAAATCGTGATTTAGGTGGGTATACATTATGGAAAAGAAAGTGATTTCTTAATTCTTTTATATCAAAATATTGTAGTATTATTGTCTCAAATGCTTTCCGTATGGATATCGATAGAATTTGTGTAATAGCGACAGAATGGGAATACGGAGCTGGAACCCAAGGCACCAATATTGGGCCAACAACACTGATTGAAGTATGTAAACAAGAGGGGTTTGGCTTATTATCAGATTGTCCAAAGATTTTGGTGCAATCTGAAGTTAGTTCTGATGAATTAGCCCATTCAAAACATATTTATTTAAATCATGCTGCGCCCTTAATAACGCATCAAAAAAGGCATGCCGATCACGTTTTTCAAGTATTAAAGAAGGATAATTTCCCTTTGATTTTATCTGGTGATCATAGCAACGCCATTGGTGGAATGGCTGGCTTTTTTCAACATTTTGGCACCGAAAAATCTGGGTTAATTTGGATTGACGCCCATCTTGATTTGCACTCTCCATATACTACACCAAGTGGGAATATTCATGGTATGGCATTAAATACTGCTTTTGGAATCGATAATCTGGAAAATCAAGTAAATACGCTAGATCAACCTACTGTCGATTTGTGGCAGCAAATAAAATCCCTCAAAAATACCAACGATTTATCTCCCGAAAACGTCGTGTTTTTTGGTATCCGCAGTTTTGAATCCCCCGAAATAGAAATGACTAAAAATCATGGAATGTTGGTGATTACTGCAAAAGAAATTCACGAAAATGGAATGGAATGGGCAATCAATAAAGCCGAAAAT
>CAMAQS010000110.1 GCA_945860565.1 Chitinophaga pinensis
GCCAGCAACGACACCGAAGAAGGCAGAAAACAAAACCGCAGGGTAATGTTTACTGTGTTGGAGTTTTAATATTCGCAAAAAATAAACATATAAAATAGGCCTCCAAATTGGGGGCCTATTATTTTTATCCTCGGGATGAATCCCGAGGGAATTTATCCTAAGTTATTATAATTTGCTGAATTTAGCGCAGTAAGATCCGGTAGAAGTATGAAATACAATGAGATATGTTCCTGTTTTTAGGTGGCTTATGTCTATTGTGTTTAAATTTGTTTCTTTATTGTAAACTTGCTTTCCTGCGGCGTCAAAAATGTCAATTTTTTGGGTGTTTTGTACATTCCATGAAATACTGTTTTCAGAAGGGTTGGGGTACACCAAAATGTTGTTGAGTACTTGCAATTTCTTAAAAGAATTTACATCATCAATGGTCACAGAATAATATGCGGTGTCGCTGCCATATTGGTTTTGTGCTATGCAGTAAATAAGATAAGTACCTGTTTTTGCATATCGGTGAATTGGGGTCCGTTCATTGCGGTTTGAATCCTTGCTCCCATCGGAATATTTGTAAAAGAAGTTGGCATTTAAAGCACCTTTGTAATTCAAATGCACATAGTTGTTGTTCACAGTAACTATTTCAAAATCGCAAATAGGTGCTTTTGAAATCTGCACCAACAAATCACTTACATCGTTAAGATTCCATCTTGATACAGTTTTGAAGCCATATTCTACGTCTTTTTTATAGGGTTGAGCTGTACACAATATTTTGGCGTTGTTTGTAGATTTGTAAACAGTTGGTCTGAAGCTATTTGTTGTGATGTTTTCTGAACGCGCCCAAACAACATTTCCATTTAGGTCAAATTGCGCGGTGTATTTGCCTTTGCTAATAGAATAATTAAAGTTGGATGATTGGTCGAAATCAATATAGTTATTTGGGTTAGAGGATTTGGCGTTGTCACCACTTATTATTAACAATGAGTCCCCATCGGAATACACTTCTTTGGGTTCTTCTGGAAATCCTTGACTTACGAGCGTATTAGTCTGCAAATTGTAAGAAAGCAAACCGTATTGATTGATTTTATTTGATGCCATTGTACGGTAGGGTTATCTGGACGGATTGAATCACAATTAGCCACTTGAAGCCAGTAACCATTTTTTAAAAATCCATAATTACTTACAGCGGGGTAGTTGTTTTTAGGCGAGATGAAGTATTGCACATCCAAATTAGTGAAATCCTGTTTATCCATAGATACTGAAAAAATATAGGTGATGTCTTTGGAATAGCGGTCCGGTTTTTTGAATGTTTGTATGGGATTGGTACCTATTTTATAAACGGCGTGGAAAGGGAAGTTTTGATTCCAAAATTTATTGTCGGGATAATAACTCCCGGCAAGAAGCATACGATTTTCAACGAATAAATTATTGGTGGAATACTGTACAATAAGGACTGGTAAAGAACCGCTTATCCAGTTTTTTGGCGTGGATTTCCCAAACTCAAATTGCAAAACAAAGGCAGTGACTTGACTATCCAAAAGACGTCCATTTTCAGGTATGAGTTTATAAGGCAGGTTGCTTTGATTGTGGTAATAAGGCATGTAAATATTATAAGTATTTTCATTTGTGCATAATAACCAGGGTTTTGCGCCATACTCAAGATGTGATTGTATAAAATTTTCTAATGTGCATTTTGCATTTTTGGAAATTCTCAACAACCCATATCCAGCAGTATCTGGTAGGTCAATTTTCGATTCCTGAATATTGTTGTATCTTAAATTCAGTGAATCTGCAGAAGCATGGAAAAAAACCAACAAATCGTTATTCGAGTTTAGAATGTTTATGATATGGAGTTTTTTGCCGAAAGAACCATTCCCTTGCGGTGAAATAACCAAATTCCATAATGCGCTGTCTCGATCCATAAACAAAACCAAACATGGGTCAGCATTTTTATTCAATATTTTGACGGTTTGGCCTTTGGGTTTTGTTGGCGTCCTAAGCTTTAGACTATCCATTAAATTGGCACCATTTCTATTTACATGTATCCAGTAATATTCATTCTCATTTAAAGGTTGTGTCATTGGTACACCATCTGCATGTACATTTTCAGGGTATAACGAATATTCAAAATAAAGCTTGGTTTTTTGGCTAAATGCTGAATTCGAAAACAACAGTGCGAATAGAATGGAAAGTTTTGTTTTCATATTATATTGGTTTATTGAAATTTTCATGGCGAAAAATGAAAATAGGTGAATTAATTTTTGCATTTGTTAGGTAAAGGTAGTTTTTTTTTATAAAATCAAATTTTCTGATGTGCCACTTGATAAATTCCCTCGGGATTTATCCCGAAGGAATCGATAAAAAATATTTTGGTGGCAAGGTCTGTTTGATGCTAACTTTGAGCCATGTTCGAAAATAGCCAACGTACGGAATTGTTAGCATTGGGAGAATTTGGTTTAATTGACCATTTATCGGCCCATTTTAATGCCAAACTGCCTTCAACGGCTTTGGGTATTGGAGACGATGCAGCACTCATAGATATTGGCGAAGAATATTTGGCAATATCGTCCGATTGCCTCATTGAAGGCGTGCATTTCGACTTAACCTACACACCACTCAAACATCTAGGTTTCAAAACAGTAGTAGTTGGTATCTCCGATATCATTGCTATGAACGTAAAACCCGAACAAGTGCTTATAAATATAGCGCTGAGCAATCGTTTTTCGTTGGAAGCCATCGAAGAACTGTATGAAGGGGTTCGTTTGGCCTGTGAAAAGTACAATGTAGATTTAATAGGTGGGGATACAACGAGCTCAAGATCTGGATTGATGTTGAGTGTTACTGCCATGGGTAGAGGGCATAAAAACCACGTAGTAAAACGTTCTGGTGCCAAACACACCGATTTACTTGTAGTTACGGGTGATGTGGGTGGCGCGTACATGGGTTTACAGATTCTAGAACGCGAAAAACGCGTTTTCTTGGAGCACAACACCATGCAACCCGATTTAGAACCCTTCGACTACATTGTGGGCAGACAATTAAAACCAGAAGCCCGCATTGATATCCTCGATATATTGAAAGAACTAAATATAAAGCCCACCTCGATGATAGACATAAGCGATGGTATTGCTTCTGAAATTCATCAATTGGGTAAAGCTTCAAACATTGGTTTCGATATTTATGAAGAAAAATTGCCTATCGACGCACAAACCATCGATACGGCCGTTTCTTTCGATTTGAATCCAAGCATTGTAGCGTTGAATGGCGGGGAGGATTTTGAACTCTTGATGACCATTCCCATTGAGTTTTTTGAAAATATTAAATCACATCCCGATTTTACCATCATCGGACACGTTACCGAGTTCCCGATGACGTTTAAACTAAACACCCGTGCTGGGAATGCATTCGATATTCAGGCTCAGGGGTGGCAACACATTAAAAAAGACTAATAAAAAGATATATGTATCGTTCGCATACTTGTGGAGAATTAAGAATTGAACACCTAAACCAATCGGTAACATTGTCCGGTTGGGTATCCAAAATACGCAAGATGGGCAGCATGACCTTCGTTGATTTGAGGGATCGGTATGGCATTACCCAATTGGCATTCAATGAATCTGTAAATGCCGATTTGATGGAGGAAGCCAATAAGTTGGGACGTGAATTTGTAATACAAATTGAAGGTGCTGTGGCGGAAAGAAGCAGCAAAAACAACCAAATTCCAACCGGTGATATCGAAATCATTTGTGCCAAACTTAAGGTATTGAATGAATCGTTAACCCCTCCATTTACCATAGAAAATGAAACAGACGGTGGCGACGATATCCGCATGCTTTACCGCTATTTAGACCTGCGGAGAGATCCAGTGCGTAAGAATTTAAAGTTGCGCCACGATTTAGCGCAAGCCATCCGCAATTATTTATCGGATTTAGACTTCATGGAGGTCGAAACACCGGTATTAATTAAAAGTACACCTGAAGGTGCAAGAGACTTTATAGTGCCTAGTCGTTTAAATCCGGGACAGTGGTATGCGTTGCCACAGAGTCCGCAAACATTCAAGCAGTTATTGATGGTGAGTGGGTTCGACAGGTATTTTCAGATTGTAAAATGTTTTAGAGACGAAGATTTAAGGGCAGATAGACAACCAGAATTTACGCAAATTGATTGTGAATTGAGTTTTGTTGATCGCGACGATATTTTGGATATTTTTGAAGGAATGACAAAATATTTGTTTGAAAAAACGAAAAACATTTCCTTGGGATCGTTCCCAAGAATGACTTATGCCGATGCCATGAAGTATTATGGCAGCGACAAACCAGATACCCGTTTTGGAATGAAGTTCGTGGAGTTGAAATCTCCCGAAAATAAAATAGATCTAATTTCAGGAAAAGATTTTGCGCTTTTCGACACTGCTGAGGCGGTGATTGGTATTTGTGCGGAAGGACAATCTGTGCTTACACGCAAACAGATTGATTCTTATGTGGATTATGTAAAACGTCCTCAAATTGGTGCAACAGGGATTATCTGGTGCCGTGTGGAGTTGGATGGTAGCGTGAAATCTTCGGTAGATAAGTTTTATAGTCCTGAAGACTTGGCCAAATGGGTTGAACATTTTGGAGCCAAACCCGGCGATATGATTTTTGTAATGGCTGGTAAGTTGGAAAAAACGCAAAAACAACTCAGTGAATTGAGATTGCACTTGGGCAATGAATTGAATTTAAGAAATTCATCGGTATTTTCTCCATTATGGGTTGTAGATTTTCCATTGTTGGAATGGGACGAAGATGCAAATAGATATCACGCCATGCATCATCCGTTCACCAGTCCACTTATACAAGATATGGCGTTAATGGAAACAGATCCAGGAAGGGTTCGGGCAAATGCCTACGATTTAGTAATCAATGGTGTAGAAATTGGTGGTGGCTCTATCCGAATTTTTGATCAGCATTTGCAACGTAAAATGTTTAATTTACTTGGTTTTACAACTGAGGAAGCCGAATATCAATTTGGATTTTTATTGAATGCCTTTAAGTATGGCGCTCCTCCACATGGTGGAATTGCCTTGGGATTTGACCGTTTGTGTAGTTTGTTTGGCGGTAGCGATAGTATTAGAGATTTTATTGCCTTCCCTAAAAACAACTCAGGAAGAGATGTTATGATTGATGCTCCGAGCAATCTAAATAAAGATCAACTTAAAGATTTGGTGATTTTGCCAGCGGCGAATTAACTAAAATACTGCGATTATTTTTGGCAAAAGAATATAAGCGCCAACCACTAGGGCGGTAATTGAAGCCACCATTGTGGCCGCGGCAGCCATATCTTTCGCTTGTCCCATGCCGGGATGTTGCCCAGGGTGCAGGGTGTCTATGGTTTTTTCCAATGCGGTGTTAAGTGCTTCTGAGACAAACATTAGTCCGATAGAACCCCAAATGATGGCCCATTCAAATCGATTTAAATGTTGGCCTAAAAACGACAAAGAAAATCCTACAATTAAGGTTAAAACAAAACATGCAGCAATCATTTTAAAATTACGTTCTGTTTTTAGTAACAAAATCAATCCGTTTAGGGCGTATCTAAATGACTTATAAAATCGTATCATTGGCTATAAATAAAACAAGCCTCTTGCAAAGAGGCTTGTAAAAGATATT
>CAMAQS010000111.1 GCA_945860565.1 Chitinophaga pinensis
TATGAAGCGCGCTGTGAAACCCATTGGGAAGAAGACATGAAACACCGTCTAGTACAAGAACAACAATAAAACGAAGTCTACATAGAATCTATACGCAGAATTCCATTTAAACCAATTCGGTTTTAATGCCAATAAGGTATAACTTAAAAGTATCAATACGCTAAGATTGACCCACATTTCGGCATAAACGGCAACCGGAAAAAGCAAACAATTCCATAGAATCCAAGTAAGGATCGTTACCAATACAAACAACAGTTGTCGCTTACCACTTTTGGGATTTGTTTTCCAAATATTGGCAGCATGTTGATTCTCATCTTTTTCTTTTTCAAAGTAGGACACAATCAGTAAATTGAGCCAAAAAACCAACAATTGTAAAGGCAATTGAATCTTTAAAATTTGATATTGAATGTCTTCGGTGGCAAATATTACGGGAAATAGATTTATTGAAAATGCAATGACCAATGCAATAATGAATGGCAACAGCACGACCCCTTTGGAAAACCATTTCAGTTTTAGAAGGTAATACAATGCAATTCCCAAAACAATGCTCGCAGCAAAAATGAGTTTAGAGATAGGCATCACTTCAACAATAAAACCTCCTACATTTATAAAACCGTATGCGTGCCAAAAGACAAAAAACACCAATGTGAGGCCTAAAAACAGCCAAAACATCGCCACCATTTTCCACCAAGGTTTAATGGGAATGTGTTTTGGGATATCACGAATAAAATCCAATGAATAAACAACAATTGCGGCAGCGAAAACACCCAAAACGCTCAGTGTCATGAGGGAATTGTTTGCGGTTGATTCAACAGATTGAATGGCCGTAATTCTGGTAATGTTTCTAAAAGCAATGCTTGCCAATATAATGGCGGGAAAAGGAATCCCGATCAACTGCACAAACAAGTGCTGTAAAATGGTATTATTCTTTGAGGGCAACAATTTTTCCTAATGCTGGAATAGATTTACGCAAAGTTTCTTCAATGCCGGCTGTCATAGTCATTTCACTCATGTTACAACTGCTACAATTGCCCGTAAGTCTGAGGATGACATCCATGTTCGATTGTACTTCTACCAACTCAACATTTCCACCATCAGCATGTAAATAAGGTCGAATTGTATCCAATACACTCTCAATATGTTCCGTTAATTGCATTTTTACAAAGATAAGAAATTTTAGCCATTCTCGGCTTTTGGTTGATTTAATATACTTACTCTTCTGGCCACTTCCATAGCCATATTTAAATATGGAGTCATGTGGATTTGGTTAAAATCCCATTTGCCAGTATCTGAAGATGATCCAATTTCAGGCTTAAAAGGCAATTCCCCCAAAAAGTTCAAATTGTATTCAGTGCACAGCTTCTGTCCCCCACCCTTACCAAACAATTCATACCGTTTATCCGGTGCATCATCTGGAGTGAAATACGACATATTCTCCACCACACCTAAAATGGGCTTTGCTATAGATTCCAATTGAAACATGTCAATGGCTCTTCTGGCATCAGTGAGCGCCATTTCTTGAGGCGTTGTAACCACCACTACTCCTGTTAAGGGCGCTTGTTGCGACAAGGTAATTTGAACATCACCTGTTCCTGGCGGCAAATCAACAATTAAGTAATCCAATTCTCCCCACTCAACATCGTGAATGAATTGTTTAAAGGCGCTAGAAATCATGGGGCCACGCCAAACTACCGCTTGACCGGGTGCCGTCATAAAGCCAATGCTCAACAATTTTAATCCATGAGATTCAACGGGTACCATTTTGGTTTTACCCTCTATAGTAATCATTTCCGGTGCCTGTTGTACGCCAAATAATGTTGGAATGCTTGGACCGTAAATGTCTGCATCTAGCAACCCAACCTTTGCACCCAAATGGGTTAATGCCAACGCCAAAGTTGCAGAAACCGTACTTTTACCCACACCGCCTTTTCCAGATGCTACTGCAATTACATGTTTCACATTGGGTAAAATGCCTTCGGGACGGGTATTTTGAACCACCCGGCTGGTAACGTCAATGGAAATCTCAGCTGATTTATCCACCATATAAAGAATGGCCGTTTTGCATGCCGAAACCAACATATCTTTCATCGGACAGGCCGGTGTGGTCAAAACCAAGCGAAAAGAAACTTTGTTTCCATCAATGCTTAATTCTTCTATCATTCCTAAAGTTACCAGATCCTTTTTTAAATCTGGATCTTCCACTTCAGAAAGAGCCCTCAATACTGCTGATTTTTCAATCATTTTTCCTTTTTTCTGTTAAACATCCTTGAAAAAAATCGTTTTTCAAATTCTAAAAAATACCTGCCCTGTCCAAAAATAAATCCATACACCAACAAAACCAAGTTGTAAACCGGTAAAATTGCAATGTAATAGATCAAATCAAACCACCAAACATCCCCAAAAAGTGGGGTCACGAAGCGCTTTAGGTAAACAACAGTTGAACCTGTCAAAGTAAAAACGAGTAGAATTAATACGACCTGCCAAATAGAGTTTACCTTCCAACGGTCTTGTAATTTTTGCAAAAAATTCACCTTACAAAGTTAGCCCATTTTTTTTGGTGGATACTTTAAATTAGTTGTAAATCTCTAAAATCACGACTTTTGTAATTATGTCGAAACAAAAAGGAACCGTTTACCTCATGCCTTTGCCTATTGGCCCAGAAAGTGGCAAACAATTTGAAACGGAATATTTCAAAGATAAACTTAAGGAAATCAATGTTTGGGTAGCTGAAAATGCAAGAACCCTTAGAAGATATATCAGTGCGTTAAAATTAGAGATTGACATTAACTCATTGGATATTTTCGAACTGGATCACCGCACACCCCATGCCGAATTGGAAGAATTTCTCGATGAAAATGCCGCTTCTATGGCCATTGGCGTTTGCTCCGAAGCAGGAATCCCCTGTGTGGCCGACCCAGGCAATAGGGTTGTTTCTTGGGCACACCGCAGAAATAAAACGGTGGAACCGCTTTTGGGACCAAATTCTTTGCTGATGGCTTTGGCCGGCAGTGGGTTAAATGGACAGCAATTTATTTTCCACGGATATCCCCCCATAAAAGACGACGCATTGAGAAGCTGGGTAGCAGATTTAAACGCGGGTGTTTACCGCAAATTCACCCATTTGTTTATTGAAACTCCTTTCAGATCCGACAAAACCTTCAATGCCCTGTGTAAATGGTTGCCCGAAAATGCAAAACTCTGCGTGGCCGCCGATTTGCACTCTGAAAATCAGTCAATAAAAACGTTCACCATAAACCAATGGCGCAAAACAAGCGAACCATTCGGCAAGGTACCCGTTGTATTTGTTGTAGGGAACTAACATGTTTTGCATATAAAACAAATCGAATCTAAATTTGTATTTTTTAACAACTTTACATCTGTTATGAAAGATATATTTGAGAAATTACACGATAAAATGGGTCCGTTGGGGATGTATGCCAATGATGCACACGGTTATTTTACATTTCCAAAGTTAGAAGGACCCATTGGTCCATATATGAATTTCAGAGGGACTCGAACCCTCAATTGGAGCTTAAACAATTATCTTGGGTTGGCAAATCATCCGGAAGTTATGCAAACAGATGCCCAAGCGGCCCAAGAATTTGGCATGGCTTATCCTATGGGTGCACGAATGATGAGTGGCAACAGTGAATACCACGAAAAACTTGAAAGCGACTTAGCCGATTTTATACAAAAACCAGAAACCATACTTCTTAATTATGGGTATCAAGGCGTTGTTAGTGCCATTGACGCTTTGGTAGACCGACATGATGTGGTGGTTTACGATGCCGAAGCCCACGCATGCATCATCGATGGACTTAGATTACATGTTGGAAAACGATTTGTTTTTAACCACAACAACATGGAAAGCCTTGAAAAACAACTTCAACATGCCACCAAATTGGCTGAACAACAAAATGGTGCTGTGTTGGTCATTACCGAAGGTGTTTTTGGGATGAGTGGTTCACAAGGCAAACTCAAGGAAATAATAGACCTCAAAAAAACCTATTCTTTTCGGCTTTTTGTGGATGATGCCCACGGATTTGGCACTATGGGAAAAACTGGTGTGGGTACGGGTGAAGAGCAACATTGCATGGAAGGAATTGACATCTATTTCTCCACTTTTGCAAAATCCATGGCCGGTATCGGTGCTTTCATAGGTTCTGAACCGCATGTAATTAAATACTTGCGTTACAATATGCGCTCACAAATTTATGCCAAAGCCCTACCCATGCCCATGGTTATTGGAGCAATTAAACGACTAGAATTAATACGCACACAACCTCAGTTGAAAGAATCACTGTGGAAAATCGTTCATGCATTGCAGACTGGTTTAAAAGATGCCGGATTTAACATTGGCAACACCACTACTCCAGTAACGCCCGTATTGCTCAATGGAACCATTCCCGAAGCCACACATTTAACCTACGATCTCAGGGAAAATTACCACATTTTTTGCAGCATTGTGGTGTATCCAGTGGTGCCCAAAGGCGTTATAATGTTGCGCCTCATTCCAACCGCTGTTCATACCATGGAGGATGTAGAAATTACAATTAACGCGTTTAAAAGCATTAAAAACAAATTGGATTCTGGCGATTATCGCCACGACAAATTGGCATCGGTAGGCTAGATTGCATGGGTGTTTAAACCTAAATCGCTTACGCAACTTATTCGCAAACAACATTTTCAAGGATTGGCTTGGGTGTTTTTTATTGCCCTTTTTATTTTTGAGTTGAGGTATCAGCAAGAGAAATATACGCACCGTGTTTTTATCAAATTAATTGATTCTAGCAAATCGGTGATTGCCCGAAATGGTCAAAGATGGAAAAATGACATCCCCCGAAAAGAAAATAATCCCTTCAACCGAAGTGCTTTTGCCGTTGAGCATGAACACACAGTGTACGATAAACTTTTTATTATACAATCCAATCAGTCCCAAAATATTGAGCGTGGGATAGATGTTGTTGCGGTGGATTTAAATGAATGCGACAGTGCCCAATTGGAGAAACTTCCGCGAATTGGACCGTTTACCGCTAGGAAAATTATTCAGTATCGTTCTCGTTTGGGGGGATATTTATCGGTGCTCCAACTAAAGGAAATTAAAGGCTTAGATACGGCCATCTTAGATGAACCGCAGATACATTGGAAGGTAAATCTCTCCAAAATAAACAAACTTAGTTGCGGCAGATTTGACATCACAAAATGGTATAAACATCCCTACATAGGCAAAGAAAAAGCCAAAATTATACAAAACTACATAAAAATGCATTCCCCAATGACTGAATCCAAGTGGTTAAAAATGAAAGCATTAAGTGAATCTGAAAAAACAATAATCCACCCCTATTTGCATTTTGATTAATTTTCATAATTTTAATGATGTGATATTATAATTAATGGTATTTGTAGTATAAATTTGTGACGATTTATGAATTTTCAAGAAACCGAAAGTGTTGCCATGGTGCGACAAATGGTGAGAGATTTTGCAGAACGCAATATTAGACCGGACATGATGGTGTGGGACGAAGCCCAAACCTTCCCAGTACACGTATTTAAAGGATTGGGAGAATTGGGTTTAATGGGAGTTTTGGTTCCCGAAAAATACAATGGTTCTGGTTTTGGATATTTTGAATATGC
>CAMAQS010000112.1 GCA_945860565.1 Chitinophaga pinensis
AGAGAAATATTTACTTTTTCAAAAAATCTGACGTTATTTTTGCTTTATGAAGGAAGTTAATTGGCTAGAGCGCACTGAACTATTAATTGGAGAGGACAAAACACAAAGATTAAAATCAAGTTCCGTTTTAATAATTGGACTTGGCGGTGTTGGAAGTTACGCAGCTGAATTCATTTGTAGATCTGGTGTAGGAACACTAACAATTATTGATGGAGACGTAGTAGATCCAACAAATAAAAATAGACAATTGCCGGCATTAACAAGTACCGTAGGCATGTCAAAAGCAAAAATAATGGAATCCAGAATGTTGGATATTAACCCTAACCTTCAGTTAACGGTGATTGATTCATTCCAAAAACCAGAAGACACCATTGCTTTAATCAAGGGAAACCGGTTTGACTATGTTATGGACTGTATAGATTCCGTTTCGCCTAAGTTATATTTAATTAAAACTTGTTACGAATTAAACCAACGATTCATTAGTAGTATGGGGGCAGGTGGAAAATTGGATGCTTCAGCGGTGACAATTTCTGATATTTCAGAAACGTATAATTGTCGTTTTGCAAAAATTCTTCGCAAGCGGTTAAAAAAGATGAATATCCATAGTGGTTTTAAAGTTGTATTTAATAATGCTGAATTGATTCGTGAAAGTTTGAGATTGACAGATGGTTCAAATTACAAAAAATCCTTTTATGGAACCATTAGTTACATGCCTGCCTTATTTGGGTTAAGAATGGCATCTGAAGTTATCCAAGATTTAATTTCCGAATAAATCTAAAAAAATGAAACTATTGAAACATTTCAATCAATTCAATTAACTATATTTGGAGCTTATGATGAAAAGAATAATATTTGGTTTGGCATTAATTTCAATGGGTTTCATTGGATCATGCACAAAAGACGAAGTGGATCCTGATGATATCACAGGTAAAAACAATCAGCAAATTTTCATGATGAAAACATGGAGAAGTATTTCATTCACCGACAGTTCATTTAATGGAGTTGAAGAAACTTTGAGTGAATGCGATAAAGACGATCAATATAAATTTACTTCAACAACCAAGTACACTTGGAAAGCGAATGGTGTTTGTAATCCGGATGATGAAACAACAAAAGAAGTTTCATGGTCAATGAAAGATCCAGCTGGGAAAGAAGTATTCTTTTTTGGTTACACTTGGACGATTGAAAAAATTTCAGGTACGGATATAATTTTACGACGCAGATATTTGGATAATCAAGCGAATGTTATTACTTGGAGAATGCAATTAATTAAGTAATTCTAATTCTCTTTTTGCAATTTGATCCTGAGGATTCAATTTTAAGGCCGCCAGCAAATCTTGTTTGGCGGCTTTTTTATTGCCTAGATTAATTTGTGCAAAACCACGAAGTGTGAAGGCCTTAGAGAATACTGGATTTAATTCAATAATTTTATCACATAAATCTATGACATCCTTGTGATTGTCAAATTGCGCATTAATTACGGCTTTATTGTAAATGGCATAAACGTGTAAAGGATTTATTTTTAATACCTTATCGTACAATTTGAGTGCATCGGCATATTTGTTGTTTCTTTGCAAAATGAGTGCTTTGGTATAAATGGCCTCATCTGAGAATTCGTTAATAACAATTGCTTTGTCGACGTATTTTTCTGCCAATGACAAATCAGAATTCAACAGGAAAAGTGCTTTTTGCATCGTTGCATCAAAACTTTCAGGAAATTCCAACATCACTTTGTCAACAAATTGAACGGCACTTAAGGTATCTTTTTGTTCCTTTTTAGCTACAACCATCAACATCAATGACTTTTCTTTAAATTCGGGTTGTTTACTTAATGCCATAAGTAATTCTTCCGACTCTTTATATTGTTGTCTGGCCAATAAGACTTTAGCGAGAGAAAATTTAGCATCGTAAAAGTTGGGTTTTAATTTAATGGCTTCATTTAAATGTAATATCGCTGATTCATAAATTGCCGAATCTGAATTCAAATAACATTCACTCAATCTGAAATGATATAATGCATTATCCGGTTGAAGTGAGATTGCTGTTGAATAATCTGTAGAAGCCTCTTTGAAATTATTTAAATAATAGAATGCGTTTGCCCTTAAATAATAATTTTCAGGTGTTTGTGGATTTTGATTTATTTTGGCGGAAATGCTTCTAATATCTGCAGGAAACAAGGTGTCATTTTCGGAAATAAAACGGGCTCCTTTGGGGATATTGTTTTGACAACCAATGAAATGAATAACCACCAACAGAAAAAAAAGTGGACTTGATTTCATCGTGCTCGGGACGGGAATCGAACCCGTACTGACATTACTGCCAACAGGATTTTAAGTCCTGCGCGTCTACCTATTCCGCCACCCGAGCGTTTGGGACAGCAAAAATAGTATTTTTTTTTATAATTCCATTAATTGCTTTATTGATTTTTCAATTATTTCACTGGCTTCATTAATTTGTGATTTTTCAATAATCAATGGTGGCGCAAAGCGAATTATATGGTCATGTGTTTGTTTTGCGAGCAACCCATTCATTTTAAACTGCATACACACATCATAGGCCTTGAAATTTTCACCAAAGGGTTTAATTTTAATGGCGTTTAACAATCCTTTCCCTCTAACAAATTCAATTACGGGTAAGTTCATGCTCGATAAATTACTTCTAAACAACTCCCCCATTGATTGTGCATTTTCAATCATGTTTTCATCAAATATAACTTTTAATGATTCCATGGCAACCGCACAAGCTAGAGGATTCCCGCCAAAAGTACTACCATGTTGACCCGGTTTAAGGGTAAGCATAATTTCATCATTTGCCAAAACACAGCTTACAGGAAAAACACCACCACCAAGTGCTTTACCGAGCACTAAAATATCTGGTTTTACATTTTCATGTTCGCAACAAATCAATTTTCCAGTTCTTCCAATACCCGTTTGAACTTCATCAGCAATAAAAAGTACATTGTATTTGGTACATAAATCTCTTACTCCTTTTAGGTAGCCATCATCTGGCACAACTACACCGGCTTCACCCTGAATTGGTTCTACCATAAAAGCGCAAACATCTGGATTTTGCAAAGCAGATTCCAAGGCATTCAAATCATTGTATGGTATATTGTTGAAATTAGGCATAAAAGGACCAAAGTGATCGCGACTATCATTGTCATCGCTGGTAGATATGGCGGCCAAAGTCCTCCCCCAAAAATTGCCTTCAGCAAAAAGAACAATTGCTCTATTATTTGGAATGCCTTTTACCTCGTATCCCCATTTACGCGCCAGTTTTACAGCTGTTTCTCCCCCTTCAACCCCAGTATTCATAGGTAGAACCTTATCATATCCAAATAATTCGGTGATGAATTTTTCATATTCACCCAATAAATTATTGTGGAATGCACGGCTTGTTAACGTTAATTGCTTTGCTTGGACATTTAAAGCATTAATTATTTTGGGATGGCAGTGACCTTGGTTGGTTGCAGAGTATGCCGATAAAAAATCAAAATACCTTTTACCTTCAACATCCCACAAAAATACACCTTCCCCTTTATTCAAAACAACTGGTAAAGGGTGATAATTGTGTGCACCAAATTGATTTTCTAGGTCGATATAATATTGTGGGTTTTTCATAATTCTTAATTCACGACAAAATTACCTAAATTAAGAGTAAACTCCTCAATACTCAACAAATTCTAATACATCCAATCATAAAAATCAAGTTGCTCGTCTCAATATTCTTATATTTGAATTAACAGAAGTGAAAATATTAAAATTCAAATATTGTGTAATCTGCAGTTTGTTTCTACTTTTCAATTGTTTTTTGACAATTGAAAAACCCTTATATGGTCAAATCGTTCAAATAAATAGCACTCAACTTACACAAGGAAATTTCAATTTGGTTATTCAAAAGTCTGATTTGAGACAATTAAATACAAATGATTGGTTAATTGACACAGTTTTCAGGATTTGCCACTCTACTCTCGTTGAATTAGAATCAAACTTCTCTTATAAGTTAAATGATAAAATACACTTTATTGTTTTCTGTGACTTAAATGAGTATGTCAAATTCAAACAATCAGCTTTAGAATTAAAAAACCCCGAAAACACAATATTACGTGAATTATTTATTACAAGTGAGATCCAAAATATAAAAAGTCAAATACGTTACATTGTGGCTGAACAGTTCTTGAAAGAGTATTTATTGGGATTGTCTTTCAAAGAGAAATTCGACACTGAATATTCGGATAAAACACCAGATTGGCTAATCCGTGGATTTCAAAAATATTACGCATATGGCGTTCAAATTAAGGATTTTCAAAATTTCAAATCCCTCTTGGAGAAAGGCGCATTTAAAAATATTAATTTCATTAGACTGGAACATCAAGAAATTTTTGGTTCTGTAATATGGTATATGTTAGAAAAGGAAAAAGGCATTGGCATTAATGGCATATTTTGGCCACTAATAAGATATGCAACTTCATTTGAGAGAACATTTAAAATCTATTTTAATCAGAGTTTTAAACAATGGTTAAAAAATAAAGTGATAGAAATTTCAGATTTTTCAACGAATAAAGTGAAGTTTAATGACCATGAGATTCCAATAAAAAATGGCAGTTATTTTGGTATTGAATTGCATTATTCCGATAATTTTGAAACAGGCGTACTTATTTCCGAATTTATTGATTATTACAAGATCACGAGAAAAAAAATAGACAAAACCGTTGTCAGTAAATATCCGAAAATAGGGCAAACCATTTTATATTCATTTAACAAACCTTCTAGCACGGTAATTCAATTAAATGGCGCGTCAATGAGCTTAATTTGCATTTATAAATTGGAAAGCGGTTGGACGCTCATATTCGATACGACAGAAGTTTTTTTAGGGAATTTAGGTCAATATACAATTATGGAAAATCATAATGACACGACTTATCTTTTGCACGAATATTTAGGACGAACGGAAGTTATTAAACACTTTAATGGTAATATTTTATATGACGAGAATTTAAAATTTCTTTCATCGAGATATTCAGATAAAGTATTTGGTCTGAAAAAAGCTGGAAATGTCTGGTTTAAACTATATGTAGAATCAAAACTCTCGTCAGATAGCTCTGCGCTCATTATTGACAAGCTGCAATTTTCAAAACCGGTAGAACGGGTATATTTTCAAAAATTCAATCATTTAGAAATTACGTCTAAGCAATTAATCTTAGAAAATGAAACCAAAATAAATATGGTTCTAAGTTCACCAATTCAACAATCTACGTTGCACTTAGAGAAAAAAAATGGGAAATGGGAAGCTAGATCAACTGAAGCCAAAGGAATTCATTTTGGTCAGTACAACAATCGAAATTCCAGTAGATATTATGAATATTACATAAACTCAAGGAAGATTTGCATCAATGGATTCGATACCAATCAAGAATTTCATTCAATTGATACATTAATTGCCATTCGCTTTTTATTTGATTCGTTAAATAATATAAAGAAAAGCAGTCC
>CAMAQS010000113.1 GCA_945860565.1 Chitinophaga pinensis
CTCAATCCTACTCTTACTCTTCAAGAAACAAAAGATTATTTGTTTCAAATGTTTGAATTTGAGCATTATACTTGTTTTGGTGTGTTTAAAGAATCAAAACTCATCGGCATTTCTAGTGCATGGACAACTGTTAGATTATACTGTGGCAAACAATTGGAAGTAGACAATGTAATCATTGATCCCACAATACAATCGCAGGGCATTGGCAAATTGTTTTTTGAATACATAGAAAATTGGGCTAAAGACCACGGCTATAAAACCATTGAACTCAACACCTATATTCAGAATGCCAAATCACATAAATTTTATTTTAACTTGGGATATTCTATTTTAGGTTTGCACTTTTGGAAAAAGCTGTAAAGTATTGAGGTTACAGCGTTTGCCATCCCCCAAAAACAGAATAAAAAAAAAACGACCAATACGGCTAAAATCCGACCAATTTTAGTGTAAGGTGATTCCACCGAAATTGCCAGAGCTCATCCATAAAACCACAGTGGGAGTATCTGTCTTAATGCACGTTTCCACTGCATTTTTAAACTCCTGGGCTGAAGTAAAAGCAGTGACATTTCCAAGTCTGGATTCTACCGTTTCTTTTGTGGGGATGGGCATGCGTTTCAATTCAAAAACATGGGGATCAAACAATACCAGGGCGTGGTTTGCGGCATTCAGTGTGCCTTGGTATTGGGCCATAAATTCGGGCATCAAACTAGAATAGGTGTGCAGTTCGAAAGCCGCAATGAAGTTGTGATTTGGATATTGTTCACGCACCGCTTTCACCGTAGCGGCAACCTTAGAAGGAGCATGGGCAAAATCGCGGTAAACGGTGAGATTCTCGCTTTGAAAAATGCGTTCCAAGCGCTTAGAGGTTCCCGGAAAATCTTGCAAAGCTGTCCAAGAATCTGCCGCCGAAATACCCACCGTTTGCGCCAACAATACCACTCCGGCGGCATTTTCGACGTTGTGTTTTCCAAAAAAGGGCAGGTTATATTCATGGCCGTTCACAGTAACCGTTACTCCATTTTCGCGGTTTGTGTATACAGGTGCACTGTAAGGCCGACATTTGGCATTTTTATCGGCCAGTTGCTGTAATTCGTGGTCTTCCCCGAAGGTAAAACATTCTCCCTTAACCGTTTGTATGAAAGTATCAAATTGTGATACATAGTTCTCGAAGGTTGGAAAAACGTTGATATGATCCCAAGCCACACCGGTAATCATGGCGGCATGCGGGTGATAGTGAAAAAATTTCGGGGTGAGGTCAATGGGTGAAGTGAGGTACTCATCGCCTTCAATAACCATGAGTGGCGCATCGGATAATTTCACCATGCGGTCGTAGCCGTCGATTAGCGAACCCACCAAATAATCGAATTTTTTTTGCGATTTCTGCAAAATATGCATCAGCATGGCGGTACTGGTGGTTTTTCCGTGGGAGCCAGCAATCACCAATCTGGTTTTATTTTTACTGTGGTGGTGGATAAATGCTGGAAAAGAATATATGGTTAAACCCAATTCTTGGGCGCGTTTCAATTCGGGATTATCGAGTTTGGCATGCATGCCTAAAATAACGGCATCTAAGGAATTATCAAGCTTTTCTGGAAACCATCCAAAGGCCTCTGGAAGCAAGCCTGCCGCGGCCAAACGGGTTTTTGCAGGGTCAAAAATCTCGTCGTCACTGCCCTGCACAAAATGTCCGTTTGCCTGTAGTTCCAAGGCCAAATTGTGCATCACCGCACCCCCCATCGCAATAAAATGATACCGACTCATTCCACGAAACTACATAGGATTTCTAAATCCACTGAACAATTGCCGCGAAATTTTGTATTTTTGCAGTAAATTCATTTCCAATGAAAATATTAGTTTGTATGAGTGTCGTTCCAGACACCACCACCAAAATAACCTTTACCGACCAAAACACTGCGTTTAATGCGCAAGGCGTTCAGTTTATTGTTAACCCTTATGACGAATTGGCTATAACTCGTGGCTTAGAATTGGCGGAAGCCAACAACGGCACTGTTACCGTGGTTCACGTTGGATTGGCAGATTCTGAAGCAAGCATACGCAAAGCCTTGAGTATGGGTGTTCACGAAGCCATTCGCATCGACGCATCCCCCATAGACGCCCAATTTGTGGCTGAACAAATCGCTCCAATTGCCAGTGGTTACGACCTCATTCTTACCGGTCGTGAAAGCATTGATTACAATGGTGGCGCTGTTTGTGGTCTATTAGGTGCTTTGTTGAACATTCCTTCTATAAATGTGGTAACTAAAATTGATTTTGCCGGCGGTGTATTCTCTTTTGAGCGCGACATAGATGGCGGAAGAGAAATGTTGTCATGCGCTGGTCCTGTTGTGGCCTCAGCTCAAAAAGATTTATGTGAGCCACGTATTCCAAACATGCGCGGAATTATGGCGGCACGAACAAAACCTTTGCAGGTTTTAGCAGCTACAGATGTACAAACCGCTTCTAAATACATTTCCTACGAAAATCCAGTAGCCAAAAGTGGCGTAAAATTAATTGACGCCAGCAACGCAGAACAACTCATTCACATCCTTAAAAACGAAGTTAAAGTAATCTAATATGTCAGTCATTGTTTTTGCCGAAATAGACGGCGACCACTATAAAAAATCCTCTTTAGAGGCCATAGGTTATGGGAAAAAATTGGCCAACAACCTAAATGTATCATGCATTGCTGTGAGTTTTGCGAATCTTAGCAGTAGCGCTGAATTGGGATTGTATGGTGCGGATAAAGTAGTACAATTGAACAACTCTGCGGCATTCGCCTCAGATCAAGGTGCAGATCTTTTTTCTAAAGCCTGCTCTCAGCTTGGAGCAACAGTGGTAATTGTTTCAAATACTTACACTGGAAAATCATTGGCACCCCGTGTGGCGATTGCGTTAAACGCATCCCTCGTTACAAACGTAATATCTGAAGTAGACCTTAGCAATGGGTTCACCGTAAAACGTGGAGTTTTTAGTGGTAAAGCATTTGCCTACACCACTTTAACCAAAGATGTAAAAGTAATAGCACTAACGCCTAATTCTTTCGATTTAAGCAAAGATGGTGCAGTTGTGGCGGTTGATTCATTAGAGGTTTCTGGTGATAACAGCAAAATTACGATAGAACGTACAGAAAAAGCGTCGGGTAAAATTCCTTTGACCGAAGCCGAAATCGTAGTGAGCGCTGGCCGTGGAATGAAAGGTCCTGAAAATTGGAACATGATCGAAGAGTTGGCTGGATTGATGGGCGCAGCTACGGCTTGCTCTAAACCGGTAAGCGACATGGGCTGGAGACCGCATTCTGAACACGTTGGACAAACGGGCATTACCATTAAGCCGAATTTATATGTAGCCATTGGCATTTCTGGTGCCATTCAACATTTGGCGGGTGTAAGCTCCTCTAAAACCATTGTGGCCATCAACAAAGACCCAGAAGCACCTTTCTTTAAAGCTGCCGATTATGGAATTGTAGGAGACGCCTTCGAAATATTGCCAAAACTCATCCAAGCACTTAAAAATTAATTGTTTTATGTCGAGAAGAGTCGAAGTATTCATCAAAAACATCCTTCCTGCACATTCGCATGGAGCCTATACACTGGTGCTTCACAACCCGACATCAAAAATACAATTGCCTGTTTTAATAGGCACGGTTGAAGCACAATCCATAGCCATGGAAATTGAAAAACTCCAATCGAGTCGTCCCCTCACCCACGATTTATTCAGCCATACCCTCAAACATTATCAAATCGAAATTCACGAGGTATGCATTGAAAAACTAGAAGAAGGCATTTATTATGCCACCATCTACTTTATGAAAGACGGTGAATCTGTGGGGATAGACAGTCGCACCTCCGACGCCATTGCCATGGCCATGAAGTTTGATGCACCCATTTTTGTGTTGCAACACATCATCGACGAAGCGGGGTACCACGACGAAGAGGAAGAAATGGACATGGACGCACCGGGTAGAATCACCAACGATGAGTTGCCACCACAGCAAAAGGTAGATCATCACAGTCCCTATTCCGATAAAACAGACGAAGAATTGGAAAACATGTTAGATGAAGCCATCTCTATAGAAGATTACGTAAAGGCTGCCCGCATACGCGACGAAATAACACGGCGCAAATAACCCGTGCTGTAGCCTATCTTTGGCACTTTTATCCATGAATAAATACACGTTTTATAATGGACGCAGGGTGGATCCTGAAGCCCCAATCTTGTCCGCCAATTCCCGTGCCTATCGCTATGGGGATGGTTTTTTTGAATCCATGCGCCTCATTCACGGAAGGCTGCATTATGCCTCTCGCCACATAGAGAGAATAGAAAAATCCATATTGTTGTTGCATTTTTCGCAACCCGTCGGTGTTGTTTTGGGGGATTTTGAAACGTGGATAGAAAACCAATGTGCTGGTTTAGAGGTAAAACACGCCCGCATTCGGTGTACTTTTTTTCGGGAGGGACAAGGATTCTACTTGCCTGAAAATTGCGAAACCCATAACATACTTGAGATTATTCCGACGGATGTGGTTGGATATCCGTTGAATGCGGTGGGATTGGTACTGGGCAATTTCAAGGAGTTGACCAAAAATAGCAACTATTTAAGTGTATTAAAAACGACTTCGAGTTTAATTTATGTGATGGCTGGCATGCATGCAAGAAGTCACGGTTACGACGAGTTGGTACTGTATAACGAAATGGGCAGGGTATGCGAAGGCATTTCCGCCAATATTTTTGGGGTAACGGGGGAATTCATCATTACACCGCCCATCAGCGAATTTTGCATAGACGGGGTGATGCGCAGGGCTGTCATTGAGTTGGCGCAAGAATACGGTTATGTGGTGATAGAGCGTCCGCTGGGTGAGGTGGAGTTGAGTTCTTGCCGGGAAATATTCTTCACTAACGCATCGCGTGGTATACAATGGGTGGGAGATTACATGGGTAAACGATTGACTAACACCACATCACGGGTATTGAGTGAGCGATTAAATGGAAGGGAATAAACATTTTTTAATATTTTTTGTCTAATTCCAACAATTCCACTATTTTTGCACCCTCAAAACCGACCAACAATCATCCGGAGAGATGGCAGAGCGGTCGAATGCGGCGGTCTTGAAAACCGTTGACTGTTAAAGGTCCGGGGGTTCGAATCCCTCTCTCTCCGCTACCTAACAACAAAACACCCCGTAAACATTGGTTCACGGGGTGTTTTTAATTTAGCGTGGTCGGTTTTGTGGTCGGTTTTACCTTTTTACGTCTGTTTATGACAAATCCATAGTCACATTCATTGTTTTATGGAAAAAACGCTGAAATTGACCCCCGAGTTTTGCTCGAAACTGACCCCTTGAAATTGGTCGAAATTGCCCCCCTGTTTTCGGAGCAAATTGACCCCTTGAAATGAGATTAACATAAAGTTGTTGAGTGGAGGTTTTAACCATTGAACT
>CAMAQS010000114.1 GCA_945860565.1 Chitinophaga pinensis
TATTATTACATTAAATATGCGTAAATCATTGATTAAAAAAAGATACTTTCTTTTTAGTAAAGTATCAATTTCAAATACCTAGCAAACCTAGAAGCACCTATTTCTATCAACCTATTTGCATCCATGACCATAATCTTGAAATCATGCAAATCATGGACAGCCTGTACTTGGAGCTTCCAACCATAAGCACTCGACGTTATGCCGCTGAGCTGACTAAAAAAAGCTAACATTTGAGTATAGAAAATGCCCAAACATTCATTTCATGAATATTGCAACTATTTACCTAAACCTCGAACCACATTAATGGACAAGGCCAAGTTTAAGTATTATTGTCCCCAATATTGTTTGAGTATCGATATTGGCTAAATCTCCATACGTTATGATTTTATGTATTTGGTGCAATCAATGACATTCGTAGTAAGTAAATTGTCGGTTGGAGCGTTTCAAATACATTTGGGATTCACAATGTACAGTAGACATGATCAAACAATACAGAGAACAATATGGAGCCCCAAATATATACACTCAGACTAAAGCGCTAAATTTCCTAGTGCTAAATACTTAGAATTCGTCAAATCATTAAAAAAGACAGACAAATCTATGGATTGGAAAAGTAGGTCTACTGTTAATTAACATACAGAAAGATTCTTCAGAACCATCAATTGTAATAATTAATATTTAAAACCAAGTGAATATGTATTGCATCTGTATCAACAATATTTTTCATATATAGAATTTTACAATCAAAAACGAGAACATTCCTTTAAAAAATACGAAACACAAAGAGATTTATTTAACAAGCTACAAAAGTATCCACAAAACACAAAAGTTGTGAGTCTCCCAAGGATGACCGTTTTGTAACCACATCATTTATTAATTTTGAAAAAGTTAATAATTATACTAATTTCGACCTGCCAAACCCTATCACTTCAATAAAAGCAAATGAAAATAAAACTCTTGTATATCGGAAATAAACTTTCTAAACATGGTGTTTCTCCAACATCCGTTGAAACCCTAGGTCCATTACTTCAACAAGATTTTGACGTTCATTTGGTTTCAAATAAAAAATCAAAGATTATTCGCTTATTTGACATGTTGTTTTCGATTGTTAAATACAGAAAAACTGTTGATTACATTCTCATAGATACCTATAGTTCCAGTGCTTACTATTTTTCATTGAGTTGTGGTCTTTTAGCAAATTTTCTAGGATTGAAATACATACCAATTTTGCGCGGTGGCAATCTAGAGACCAGAATCCATAAATCATCAAAGTTAACTAATGCCTTTTTCAATAATGCATTTAAACTCGTTTCACCATCCGGTTTTTTGAAACAAATATTTGAAAATTGCGGATATTCAAATATCGTTGTTATACCAAATAATATACAAATTGAAAATTACAATTTTCGACAACGTTCAGCCCTAACCCCAAAACTACTTTGGGTACGTTCTTTCGCTGACTACTACAATCCTGAATTGGCTATTTACATTCTTAAAAATTTGTTATCCCATTACCCTCAAGCAGAACTTTGTTTTGTTGGACCAGATAAAGATGGGACACAGAAAAAATGTATGGCTCTAACTGAAGAATTAGAGCTCCAAAAATATATAAAATTCACTGGCAAGTTAAGTAAAAAAGATTGGTCAAAACTTGCACAAGATTATGATATTTTCATAAGTACTACCAATATTGACAATACCCCAGTGAGCGTAATTGAAGCAATGGCTTTAGGTTTGATTGTTGTTAGCACAAACGTAGGTGGTGTACCACATGTTATTGCCAGCGAATCCAATGGCCACTTATTTGAAGCCAACAACATTGAGGACGGAACCAACCAAATTCTTAAAATACTTCAAAATTCCTCTACACAAATTGAACAAAATAAAAACATGAGTGAAAATGCCAGAAAAACTGCAGAAACTTGGGATTGGAAAGCTGTTCGGTTAAAATGGTTAGATATTCTTAAATAATTTACCTTAAGTTATGGGATAAATTGCCGATTTTTTCAGATAGATTACGAATAAAAAATGCCCCATAACTTATGAGGCATTTTATCTTAAGGATTACTAGTATATTACACTTATATTCTTCTTCTAACAATTACATACACCAAAAATATCATACCAAAAATTGTATAAATCATTTCAGGTGAATCATCAATAAAATATATTAATACTATATTCAACATTAACTGTACCGTTCCATAAATTATAGAAACGCGCAATTGAGGTATTTTTAGTTCGTTTGAAAGCAACTGATACAAATGAGATCGATGAGCCTTAAATATATTTTCCTTTTTGTACAATCGAACCAATATGGTTACAATAGAATCAATTCCATAAATACCCAATAGAAAAATCCAATGCCAATTTTCGTCTGCAATAATCAGATTTAAAATGGATGAGCAAAAGATGAATGCCAAAGCAATTGCTCCAACATCCCCACTAAAACACAGTGCCTTTTTCCTGAAATTATAGAAATTAAAAATAAGTAACCCACTTATAAGCCACAGCATTTTCACATCTTCTGTAAGATACAACAAGGTGGAAGCCAAAACCAAAGAATACACACCTGTAATGCCATTAATCCCATCCATAAAATTATAAGCATTTAATATTCCAATAAATAAAATTACAATTACAGCCAAATAACCAATATTTAACTCAAACAAATTTTGTTGCCACAAAACCAACAAGACACTTACCAAATGTGCAATGATCCGCACTCTGTTTGGCAATGGCTTTATATCATCTATAAAACTCACAGCGGCCACTATAAATACACCAATTAATACAAAAGAATCATTTAAAAATGTCAATTCTCTTATTCCTACTAGGATAAACATTATTGGAAAAATAATGCCTGCTCCCCTAATCGTAGGCTCTAAATGAGAACTTCTTTCATTTGGTTTGTCTATAATATTATACTTTTTTGCAAATCTAAAGTACAACATTATAATTAAATAGGACAAGCCCAATGGCAAAATAATTTCTTTAATTCCTAAATACCGAATTATATCCATCCTAAATCCTTTCTTGCTTTTTCATTTGAAAAGGTTAAACTCTGTTCCAATTTTGACAATCGATAGGTATTTAAAGGAAATTTAGGAATCTTATCACCAATCTTTGCAAAAATTCTTGCCATAGAGGGTGAAATTTTTCTGATTCGCTTATTGTATTTCTTTGATAATAACTCATCTATTTCAGCGTAACTTGGATGTACATTTTCTGTAATGTTATATACACCACTTTTGCCCAATAGCGAGGGAATAAATAAGGAAAACTTTTTTACATCTACTATACTTCTTTTAGCACCACCTGATCCCAATCGGAAATAATACCCTTTTCTTATTGCCTTTTCCATTGCACCCAAATTTCCAGGTGCATTTTCACCATAAATTAAAGGCAATCTTAAAATTACAACATTCACTTTTGATCTTTCAGACCATTCATTTACGATTCGTTCGGCTTCAATTTTGCTTTTTGCATAGGCGGAATTTCCTAACAAGGGGAAACTCTCATTTATTAAATCACCTTCCTCTAAACCATAAACAGCAACGGTACTTATAAAAACCAAGGTGTTTATTTTAAGTTCATACTTGTCTAATGCATCCAATAAATGTTTGGTTCCTAATGCGTTGACTTTGTAGAACTCTTCTTTCTCTTCCTCATTCTTGGGAACGATATGTGCTTTCCCGGCAATATGTAAAACAAAATCAAATGACTCACCTTTGTAAATATTCAAATTTGGACAATCTAGTGAAAGTTCACAACTTATGTCGTTGCTCGCATTTCTTCCAATGGTAATTACATCATTGTTATCTTTAATATGAGATAAGATATTTGTCCCTAAAAAACCCGAAGAACCTGTAATTAAAAATCTCAATTCAAACTTTTTTTCAATGCATCTACTATAAAATCAACCATGGATTCATTCATTTCTGTATGAATAGGCAAAGACAGTACGGTTTTACACAATTTTTCAGATACTGGGAAACTCCCAACTGAATACGGATTAGGCTGAAAGGCTTTTTGAACATGGAGTGGAATAGGATAATAGACCATACTTGGTATACCCAATTCCTTTAGCTTTGCTCTTAAAGTATCTCTATCTAAGCCTTCAATGATCAAAGTGTATTGGTGAAATACATGTGTTGAGTTAGCAATTCGTTTTGGGGTTTTTATTTGAACAATGTCTTTTAATAACTCATCGTATCTTGAAGCCGCCCACTGTCTTGCTTTTTCATATTCATTCAGCTGTTTAAGTTTTGCTCTTAAAATAGCAGCTTGAATTGTATCTAATCTTGAATTAACACCAATTACATCATGAATATATTGTACTTTTTGACCGTGGTTACAAATCATTCTTAATTTCTCTGCCAATTCATCATTGTTGGTCATTAAAGCTCCACCGTCACCATAACAACCTAAATTTTTAGAAGGAAAAAAACTGGTAGTTCCAATGTCACCAATTGTACCAGCACGTTGAATCAATCCATCCGAAAATGTATACTTTGAACCTAAGGCTTGAGCCGTATCTTCAATTACATATAAATTGTGTTCTCGTGCAATTTGTAAAATAGCTTCCATATTGGCACATTGTCCGAATAAATGTACAGGAACAATTGCTTTTGTTTTGGGGGATATTTTTTCTTGGATTAAGGAAATGTCAATGGTAAAATCATCAGGATCAACATCCACCATAACAGGAACCAAGCTCAATAAAGCAATGACTTCAGCAGTGGCCACATATGTAAAAACAGGTAGAATTATTTCATCCCCAGGCTTTAAATCAAGGGCCATCATCGCTATTTGAAGTGCATCTGTACCGTTTGCACAAGCAATAACATGTTTCACATCTAGATATGACTGCAATTCTTGTTCAAATTCTTTGATTATACCGCCTTTAATAAACGCAGTTTCATCAATAACAGATTGAATGCCAGAATCTACCTCAGATTTGATTTTAAGGTATTGGCTTTTTAAATCGACCATTTGTATGTTCATTACAATATCCTCCTTACTAAATTTTCTTCTAATTTATATTGTTGTTCGGTTTCAGGACAAACGGCAATGCCTTCATTGTTAAAACTCAAACGGTGACCATATTCACTTACCCAACCCAATTGTTTTGCTGGATTACCAACCACCAATGCATAATCTGGAATGGTTTTGGTGACAACTGCGCCAGCACCTATAAAGGCATATTGCCCAATGTCATGACCACATACTATGGTGGCATTGGCACCAATACTTGCACCTTTTTTAAC
>CAMAQS010000115.1 GCA_945860565.1 Chitinophaga pinensis
ATATATTTCGATACAAAATTTTCTTCGTGATGATGAACGTCATGATGACCATTTCCGTGTCCATGTCCGTGCTCGTCGTGTGCTATTGAAGCCATTTTATTATTTTTTTTTAGTATTAATAATTAATTTTTTAAATCTTAAATTACATTGGTATTGATACTGCAGTGGTATCTGCAACATCGGTTAAAGGTGCTGCCGTTGCCGCTGCAGGAAAATATTTATCCTTGAAAGTTTGATTCATTAAACCTTTCATCCATAATTTGTAATCCTCTTTTTCCTTAACGACAATAATCATTTTCATTTTATAATGAGCAGAACCACAAATTTTGTTACACATTAAAATGTAATTGAAGTTAGGATCATTTTTCTTTTTGCGCATTTCATCTGTGGTTAAAGTCGGCGTAAATTTAGTTCTTGTCGCCATTCCAGGTACCGCATTTATTTGAGCTCTGAAATGAAGAAAAAATGCTGAGTGTAATACATCTTTAGCTCTAATAATGAATTCATACTCTTGATTCTTAGCTAAAAATAAAGTGTCTTTAACAATAATATCATCCCAAGCACTTGCGTCAATTTTTTTATTATGATTTTGTTTCATTTGGGATACCAATCTGAACAATCTTTCTTTTCTTGATAAATCAATTTTCAAAACAGAAATTGTTGAATCACTTAAAACTGTATCTCTATTATTCAATAATTTTTGGATAAAACGAATTCCACTTGGACCTTCCATCATTATTCGTAAAGATGAATCAATTGTATTTGTTGTAAGTAAGCCAAGCTCATTATTATCAGTTGTTAACTTGTAATCAAATTTTCCTAAAACATTATCTTTTCCAGAATAGCGAGCAGTCCAGTCGAACTGCTTTGCAAATAACTCTATTCGAATAGCGTCTTTTCCGGACATACCCGTTAAGTTATTCCAAGTTTTAAGACCCAAAATAATAATTACAGCTAAAACTACCGCAGGAACAACTGTCCAAAGCATTTCTAACTTATTATTGTGTGGATAATAATAGGCTGGAACTCCTGGTTTTTTTACATACTTATAAGTAAAATAAAACAACAAGAAATTGGTGAAAAAGAATGCTATTGTTACAATAATGAGATTGAGTTTAAGTAACCAATCTGTTTCTACACCACCTATTGAAGAGGCCTCACCTCTTCCGGTCCATCCATAATATAAGAACAAATAAACAACAGACCCAAAAAACAAAATCATGAATCCAAGCATCATTTTTGCATTCAAATGATTATCTCTAGTTGATAATTCATGTTCTCCAGTTTTTCTAAGTTTAGAAGAAAGTTCATAAACACGAACAAGTTGTGCAATTGCAATTGCTCCTAAAATTATAACCAATAAAATAATTAATTTATTTTCCATTTTTTATATAATATATCATTTTTAAATATCGTGGTGAATACTTTCGTCTAAGAATGGATGATTTACAGGTGTTAAAGGCGATTTAGTTAAATTTCTAAGTACAACATAAATAAAAACTCCTAACAACATTAAAGCCATTCCAACTTCCATAAAACCAATTTTTGCTTGAGCTCCCATCGTACCACCAGAAACCATTATGTAAACATCAATCCAATGACCAACTAAAATTATTAAACCTACAAAAGTTAATATTCCAGCATGTCGTTTTGCATCCCTTGACATTAATAACAACATTGGGAACGCAAAGTTTATTACAAACATCGCAAAATACATAATTTTATAATTATCTATTCTCATTTGATAATAAGTAACCTCTTCGCCAATGTTTGCATACCAAATTAACATAAATTGAGAAAACCATAAATAAGACCATAAAAAAGAGGTGCCAAAAGTCCATTTTCCTAAATCGTGAATGTGCGAATCATTAACTTTTTCCAAATAACCCAATTTCTTAAGATATAATGTTGTTATGACTAAAACAACCATAGTAGAACACCACATACCTGCGAAAGTGTACCATCCGTACAATGTTGAAAACCAATGAACATCAATTGACATTAACCAATCCCAAGATGATGTCGAGCTAAAAACTGCAAAAAATACTAAAAATAAAGCACCTTGGCGATAATTTTTAAAGTGTAATTCTGTACCACCAATTCTATCTTCTTCAAGAGAACGCTTTCTAAAACCATTTAAGAAATAAAAATATGTAATAAAATATACTACAGTTCTAATCCAAAAAAACGTTTTATTTAAGTAAGCAGATTTGCCTTGAATAATTTCATCATGAGCAACGATTTCAGAATCCATCCAAGTGTAGATATGTGCTCCATCCATAAAAGTTATAGTTAATAATACAATTCCGAAAATTCCCATACCATAAGGAATAAAACCTGCAACAGCTTCTATTACTCTTTTTATGGAAGCATACCAACCAGTTTCTGTAGCATATTGTAACGCTAAAAAGAATAATGCTCCTAAGCCTAAAGCAAAATAGAAAAAACCATTGATTAATCCATTTGTTAAAAGTCTCGTTTTAAAATGGTGATCACCCATTCCTGTTGCAATACCTACAACAGTTAATAACAGTCCGACAGCAATTAGTCCGAAGGTTACGTTCTTAGCTTTCTTTGTAATTTGAAATTCCATCTCACTAATTAATTAAGGTTTTACTGCTGTTGTATCACTATTTGCTGCACTTACAGCTGCTATTCCGTTTTCATCGAATTTTCCATAATTTGCATCTTGGAACTGACGAACATAATGAACAAGAGTCCAAATTTCTTTTTTATTCAATAGTGAATTATGTGCTCCCATCATCCCTTTACCGTAATAAATAGAATAAAACATCTGGCCATCAGAAAGAGCAGTTAAGTTTGCATAATTTGGAACTCCTGAATAAGCACCACTCACAACCATTGGACCATTTCCATCTCCCTTTTCTCCATGACAATGTTGACACATTGCGGTAAACAATTCTTTACCATTTTTAAGTATTACTTCTGCGTTTTTTGCAGTTAAAGGAATTGCATTTTTGTCATTGATCGCCAATGCATATTCATCCAAAAGACTTAAGTCAACACCAAAAAATCCATGCGTCTCTTTGAAAGCAACATTAGCTTTTCTTAAATTAGGCATCATCAATCTTACTTCTGTTGAATCTGTACCAAAATAAGGAATAGTATTTCTTGGTGGTGTTTTAGCAGATAATAAAGATTTCAAAGCTGTTACTTCTTTACCTCTAATTTCCGCATAATCTACATAAGCCTCAATAGCAGGGGAACGATACATATCCGGCATATATTCATATCCTGAACTATCAGGATTGGAAGTACATGAACTTGTAAACAATAGCGTAAAAGCTAAAGTTGAAAATCCAAATACTGTCAAAAACGTTCTTTTCATCTTTTTATACGCTTTATTGCTTATTTAACTTCTTTTTTATCCAATTCGAAATAACCAGTATCACTCAAAAGTGCATCAATTGATTCTTCTGTCATACTTGAATTTTCGCTCAATCTAATTTCCATTACAAATTTATCATCTGTTGTTCTAGGATCAGGATTTTGAGCTGGCATACCTGGCAATGTTTTATTTAACAATAAATAAGTAATTGCCATTCCATGAGCAGCACATAAAACTGTGAACTCAAAAGTAATTGGTATGAATGCTAAAATATTATCTAAGTAAGTGAAATTTGGTTTACCACCAATATTCATAGGCCAATCAACAATCATCATATATCTCATACCAAGTGTTGCAAGTGTCAAACCTGTTAAACCATATAAGAAAGCCATGATTCCTAACCGTGTATTTTTAATGCCAATAATTGGATCTATACCGTGTATTGGAAATGGGGAAAAAACTTCAGAAATTTTTACACCGTTTGATACGAGTTTCTTTGCGCCATCTTTCAAAATATGGTCGTCATCGTACATTACATAAATTACTTTATCTGACATTTTATTATCTATTAATGGTGATTATGATAATCAGGTGATTCTTTGTAGGATTGACCAGAACCCTTCAAAATTGTTTTTACCTCATTCAATGCTAATACAGGGAAAAATCTAGCAAACAATAAGAAGAATACAAAGAAAAGTCCAATTGTTCCTACATAAACTCCAATGTCAATATGACTTGGATAATGCATACTCCAAGCAGCTGGTACATAATCTCTATGAATTGAAGTTACGATAATAACATAACGCTCAAACCACATCCCAATATTTACAACGATAGAAATGAAGAATGTAAACAATAAACTTCTTCTCAATTTTCTAAACCACATTAACTGTGGAGAAATCACGTTACATGTCATCATTGACCAATATGCCCACCAATAAGGTCCAGTTGCTCTATTTAAGAAAGCATATGCTTCATATTCAACACCAGAATACCATGAAATAAATAATTCTGTAATATAAGCTGTACCTACTATTGAACCTGTAACCATGATTACAATATTCATGTATTCAACATGCTTAGTATGAATATAAGCTTCTAAACCCATTGCCTTTCTCATAATAAGTGTAAGTGTTTGTACCATTGCAAAACCTGAGAAAACAGCACCAGCTACGAAATATGGAGGGAAAATTGTTGTATGCCAACCTGGAATTACCGATGTAGCAAAGTCAAAAGATACAATCGAGTGAACAGAGAACACTAAAGGTGTAGCTAAACCTGCTAAAACTAAAGAAACTAATTCAAAACGATTCCAGTTTTTTGCACGGCCAGACCATCCAAAAGAAAGTATTGAATACATCTTTTTTGATAATGGCTTCTTAGCTCTATCTCGAATCGTGGCAAAGTCAGGAATCAAACCAATGTACCAGAATACTAATGACACAGAAAGATAGGTTGAAATCGCAAATACGTCCCATAACAATGGTGAGTTAAAGTTAACCCACAATGATCCAAATTGGTTAGGCAAAGGTAAAACCCAATAACCAACCCATAAACGTCCCATGTGAATTAATGGAAACAAACCAGCCATAAATACTGCAAATATGGTCATTGCCTCGGCGGAACGATTGATTGCCATTCTCCATTTTTGTCTTAATAACAATAAAACTGCTGAGATAAGTGTACCAGCGTGACCAATACCTACCCACCAAACGAAATTGGTGATATCCCAAGCCCAACCAATTGTTTTGTTTAATCCCCAAACACCAACTCCTGTTCCTAATAAGTAAAGAATACACCCTACTCCATAAAGACCAATTATCAATGCTATACCAAATAAGATATACCACATTCGTGGAGCTTTGTCCTCTATTGGACGGCAAACATCCTCTGTAATATCATG
>CAMAQS010000116.1 GCA_945860565.1 Chitinophaga pinensis
TAATCCTTCAAAAAAGTGTACTATTTTATCCATAATTATACCATTACAATTGAATCAAATCTACGATAATTTTGATGATATGGACATTATACTTAGATAAATTTAGCCATAGTTTCTATAAAATTGCCGTTTTAGTGCACTCTATCGCCACGTAAATCGAGGTTAGAAAGTATAGTTGATTCAATTTGCAACCATTCTTCCCAGCGATTTTTAACGATTTCTTCAGGATAATATTCTTTGGCTAAATCGATAAACATTCTATAATGTCCTGCTTCAGAAACCATGAATTCATGGTAAAAAGATTTCAAATAATCATCTGAACAATACAGACTTAACAATCTAAACCGTTCGCAACTTCTGGCTTCAATGAGTGCACAAACCAACAGAGATTCTAGAAGCAATAAATCTCGAATGCCCTTTTTCATGTGAGCTTGAAGACCTAAAACATAATTGTCTTTTCGCGATTTTCCCAAAGAAATCCCTCGTTTTTCCATTTCTTTCAGGACTTTACGGAAGTGTCCCCATTCTTCGGCAACCAACGGAGTGACTTCTTTTACCAGTTTGTCTTTATCTGGAAATCGTACAATGAGAGAAATGCCTGAGGTTGCTGCTTTTTGTTCACAGAAAGCATGGTCAACTAAAATTTCCTCAATGGATTTTTCAGCAATATTGACCCATCGCGGATCCGTGGGCAATTTCAGACCCAACATTTTTACCGAACTAACTTCCTCGGAGGGCATTAATTATTATAAATTTTCAATTTTATTCACTCTGGTTTCGTGTCTGCCACCTTCGAAGACACTGTCTAAATAGGCATCCACGATTTTGAAAGCCATTTTTTTAGAAATAAAACGGGCAGGCAAGCACAATACATTGGCATTGTTGTGTTGGCGCGCCAACGAGGCCAATTCTGGTTCCCAAGCCAATGCGGCTCTAACTCCATGATGTTTATTAGCGGTAATGCAAACACCATTGCCACTGCCACAAATCAAAATACCCAGTTGAGATTCTCCTGTAGAAACACTTTCGGCCACCTTATGGGCATAATCTGGATAATCTACACTTTCAGCAGAATCAGGTCCAAAATCATTTAATTCAACTTCTCTTTCTAGTAAATAAACAAGTAAATCGTTTTTTAAGGCAAAACCTGCATGGTCTGAACCCACGGCAATATGTATGGAATTATTCATCGTCTAAATTTAATTTTTTTCGTTTTTCAACCCTTTTGGCAATTTGAATGCCAATAACATACAACAACATCAATGGGAAACCCAATAGTAATTGAGAAAATACATCAGGGGAAGGTGTTGCGATTCCTGCAATTATAAAAATGATAACTGCAGCATATCTCCAATATTTTTTAAGATAATCGGATGTAACCAAACCAATGCTCGCTAGAATATAAATTAAAACGGGCATTTCGAATACTAGTCCCGTTGACAAACTCATAAAACTCACGAATCCAGTGACACTTGAAATGGTTATAATGTTTTGAATTTTATCACTTAAGGTATAGGTTAACAAAAAGTTGGTTGCAACTGGAACCAATAAGTAATATGCAAAAAAAACTCCGGTAAAAAACAATAAAGAAACCACAATTAGACTTCTTTGGGTCCGTTTTATTTCTTTTGGACTGAGCGCTGGTTTTACAAACAACCAAATTTGCCGAACGATTAAAGGAAATCCAAAAATCAATCCTATTACAAATGACATTTTAAACGCACTCACAAACTGTCCTTGAATTTGCTGACTTTGCATCGATAAAACTGGAGGATGCCAGCAAAGTGCATCGGAATTTGAAATAAAACGACCTGCTTTACAGAAAAAAACATAACCGGGAAAATTCTCGCTAAAAGGAGCTAAAACGATTAATTCGAATATGTCTTCAACAAAAAAGAATGCAACGACCGTTGTTACTAATAAAATGTAGGCAATTTTTACTAAACGCGATCTCAGCTCGTCGATGTGGTCAAAGAAACCCATGTGTTTTTCATTCGGGAATTCTTTGTCTACGTCAATTTGATCCAATGCCATTGTGCAAAGTTACAATAGAAATGCAATTGAAGTATAAAAGCTTTTGTACATTACATAAGCATTCCACCGCACACCGAAATTGTTTGTCCAGTAACGTAAGCACTCATATCAGAAGCCAAGAACAAACAAACGTTGGCCACATCGTCTGGAGTACCACCTCTTTTCAAAGGAATGGTTTCCATCCAAGATTTTTTTACATTTTCGTCTAGGGCATGTGTCATTTCTGTTTCTATAAATCCAGGAGCCACAGCATTACATCTAACGTTTCTAGAACCCAATTCTTTGGCAATACTCTTTGTAAATCCGATCATTCCCGCCTTAGAAGCAGCATAATTGGCTTGTCCAGCATTACCTGTAATGCCCACAACACTGGTCATGTTGATGATTGAACCCGCTCTATTTCCCAAGAAATGTTTTAAAAATGCTTTTGTAAGGTTAAATGCACTTTTTAAGTTGGTATTTATCACTTCATCCCATTGTTCTTCAGACATTCTGAGCATAAGTGCATCTCTTGTGATACCTGCATTGTTAATTAGAATATCTACTTTCCCAAAATCGGCAATTACCGATTGAGCAAGTGTTTCACTTTCTGCAAAATTGGCAGCATTGCTTTGATAGCCTTTTACTTGAACACCATATTTAGAAGCTAATTCAGTTTCAAATGCTTTTGCTTTTTCGACTGAACTGGCAAATGTAAAAGCAATGTTACATCCGTTTTTGGCGAAATTTTCAGCAATGCCCATCCCTATTCCACGGGATGCACCCGTAATTAATGCAGTTTTTCCTGATAACATAGGCGTCAAAGTTAATAAAAAAAACTATCAGTTATTGGGATATTGTAGTAGAAAACGGAAGTCAATTAGCTAATTTTACTCCATATCGTTCTGTTTGGAATTTTGCTCATTTCCAATCGAATGGGGGTACTTTCAGGCGACATGAGTAATTCATCTTGATCTAACCATGTTTGGGCTTCGTGTCTGGCAGCGATTAATATGGCTTCATCAAATCGGATGTCGGCCAATTTCAAATCCAAAATACCGCTTTGTTTGGTTCCGTCTAACTCACCGGGTCCCCTTAAATCCAGGTCTACTTTGGCAATTTCAAATCCGTCATTTGTGCGAACCATGGTTTGTATGCGTTTTTTTCCAGACTCAGATAATTTTCCCCCAGTAATTAAAATACAATAACTCTGTTCGGCACCACGACCAACGCGACCGCGCAACTGATGCAACTGCGAAAGTCCAAACCGTTCTGCATTTTCAACCACCATAACCGAGGCATTTGGAACATTTACACCCACTTCTATCACAGTGGTCGCAATCATAATATCGGTTTGGTTGTTTTTAAACTTGGCCATTTCACTGTCCTTTTCTTTGGGTTTCATTCGACCGTGAAGGATGCTATATGTAAAATCTGGCGGTGGTAGATAATCTGTGACCATATCGTAACCAGACATAAGACTTTGTAACTCTAATTTGGCAGAATCTTCAATGAGCGGAAACACATAATAAATTTGCCTTCCTTTTTTGATTTCGTCTTTCAAAAATTCCATAACCAACGGGCGGTTAGATTCGTGTTTATGCACAGTGGTAATGGGTTTTCTACCTTTGGGCATTTCATCAATGACGCTCACATCTAAATCTCCGTAAATGGTCATGGCCAATGTTCGGGGTATGGGTGTTGCGGTCATTACCAATATATGAGGCAGTGTTTGGCCTTTTTTCCATAAACGGGCACGTTGGGCTACTCCGAATCTATGTTGTTCATCAATTACAACCAAACCCAAATTTTTAAACTTCACATCTTCTTCAAGCAACGCATGTGTACCTACCAATATATCAATTTCACCTTTTTCCAATTGTTCCAAAAGGATGGTTCTATTCTTTTTTGTGGTGGAGCCAGTGAGTCGTGCCACTTTCACGGGCATATCGTTGATGGCTTCCATCAGTGAAATTTCGTGCTGATTGGCCAAAATTTCGGTAGGTGCCATCATACACGCTTGGAATCCATTGTCAAGTGCAATTAACATACTGAGCAAGGCCACCATGGTTTTTCCACTTCCCACATCACCTTGCAACAACCGATTCATTTGTTTGCCAGATTTTAAATCAAAGCGTATTTCCTTGATGACTCTTTTTTGGGCATTGGTTAATTCAAATGGTAAATAGTAGTGATAAAATGTATTTACATGCTCTCCTACTTGATCAAATATTAATCCTTTATAAGTTCTATTGCGGTTACCTTTAAGTAGTAAATGCCGCAATTGAAGGTAAAATAATTCTTCAAACTTCAGGCGTTTTTTTGCATTTTCTAGATTGACTAAATCTTTGGGAGCATGTAAATCTTTTAGTGCTTGTGTTCTAGAAACAAAATGGAATTTTTGCAAAAACTTTTCAGGGAGATTTTCGGAAATTTCGAAAGAAGGATCTGTAACAACCTGTTTTGTTAAAGTCGAAAGTAGTTTATTATCAATTTTCTTTCGCTTGAGACCTTCTGTTAAAGGATAAATGGGAACCAATCCCAGAGACGATAAAGAGAATGACGAGGTTAGTATTTCTAATTCTGGATGGACAATGCTAAGTTTGCCTTTAAAGTCTGAGATTTTGCCATGGATAAGGTAGGTTTCATTTGTTTTAATATACTTTTCTATCCACTGTGCACCATGAAACCAAACCAATTCAATTTCGCCGGTTTGATCTCTAAAATAGGCGGTAAACCTACGTGCGGCACCGACACCAATGAGCCCGTCAGGAATGATTTTCCCTATTAATTGCACACCAACATCTACTGCTTTGGATAATTCCTTTACCACAAAAATTTTGGACCTGTCTTCATGTCGGAAGGGATAATGACTCAATAAATCCGCAACGGTGTGAATGCCCAATTCTGATTTCAGGGCCTCCGCTTTTGAGGGCCCAACCCCTTTTAAGAACTCTATTTTTGTATC
>CAMAQS010000117.1 GCA_945860565.1 Chitinophaga pinensis
TATTGAAATTATACTTCGCCAAAAGTACAAAAAAAACACAGTAATGGCGAATTATAATTATGAAATTGGTAAAAAAAATCCCTAAAACCACAAATTGAAACACCCCATACTTAAAAACAATACATCATAAACACTTATATATCTTTTATTTATGTTAAAACAACTATCAAATACGATTAAAACTATCTAATACTAAGTTAGTCAATATTCCCATTTAACAAACCATAAATTAAAATGAATGCAAAATCATTATTTATTCATTATCAATTATTTACAAATTTTAAACAACAGTATACTTCGCCAAAAATCGAAAAAAAGGGCAGTTTTGGCGAAGTATAGCGTTATTCAAAAAACAAGGCAATCATGTCTAAACTATTTTGGACCAACTCCAAACTATACTCATTTTCCTTAATTCCATAACTGGTTATCATAATAAAAAATGGGAATCAATTAAATTGACTCCCTCTTGAATTCATTGATTTTACAACTAACTTATTTAAAATAATTCAGATGCAATAATTTGCCGTTGCCATCTTTTAACATGGTGCCCTTTTTTTCGACCACACTTTGTTGTGTTGATTCATTGCTCAAGAATTCTTTTAAGAACATGGCTACGGCCGCGGCACCAATACTCACTGCTTTCCCATGAGAGACAGCTTGCACGGTGGAAGCTTTAAGTAACTCTTTCGCATGTTTTTTGTACAATGTATTGCTGGCAAAAATATCACAACTTAAAATGGAATCTCCAGAAACAGCCACAAATCCAATATAATTCGAGTCTTCCAATATCTTTTCTTCAAAATAGTTTTGGTATTCGTCAATTTGTTTATTTAATTCCGCACTATTTTTAATTCCTACATAGGTACCAGTACTCGATTCACTGGTAGCTGTGGAACTTCCTACTCTTGTCTTGTCTGTCATTTTTGCTACATTGTTCCACACTGCTTGTTGGTTCTTGTTCACCACTGCAACTTTGCGTACGTCAGAACCAACTACACCAAAGGTTCCATTAAATTGAAAACCAGTGCCATTTGGACTCCATCTGCCATGTTCCACACAAAAAACAGGAACTTCCACATTTTGAGCTTTGGGTTGGAGCAAAATATCTTTACCAATTACTCTATCTTGTTTTCCACCCACAACAATTTCACCTGCTAAAATCATAATTGGCTCGTCCGATAAATTATTAAAATGCAATGAATTTACTGTACCAGAACCTTGTTCCGTAACTGAAACTTTGCCTTGCTCCATGGCTGCTGTTAAAGTTAAATAATTGCCTAAGTTTTTATTGGATTTTGCAATTTGGTCGTTGCCCGTAAGCATATAAATCCGCAAATTTTTAAATGTGAACTTTTGTTCAATGTCGGAAATCGCCTCCTTTTCTTGTGTACTAAACGAATAAGCAGGAACAGGAGAAGTTGCAGATGTAGCATTTCCATGAGCGACATTTGGTGCCGTAAAGTTTCCAAAATTCCATTGCGTTACGGTACTACCCAACGAAATGTTTTGCGTATTGTATTGCGCAACCAATTTTTGAACGCCTGAAAAGGCTACGAGGCTTAAGAATAAATATTTCATGTTTTTTATCAGTTATTTGATTCAAAACTGCATCAATAAAATGTACTATATTTTTGAAACGAGTGAACGCACCACTTCAATGAGTGAAATCAATCCTTTGTTGTGTAAAGCCGTCATTACGCAAAGAATACACCTCAAAATCACGTCATCACTTAAAATTAAGTCCTTACATTTGTATCTGTTGAGACCCATAAACACAAATATTCAATTACTTTTTATGCTTCTTTTAAGCATAAATAACGGACTTGTAGCACAATCCAATTCTGTGTATACCAAGGATAAATATGTAGATACAGTGTCTGAATATGAAATAAAAAACGACAATGCATTTCGACTTATCGATAAATCCAATGAAAACTCTGTAACCAACCCTCGAAAAAGCATCCGTTACGCCACCGCCGCCGTTGAAAAAGGCATCAAATCCAAAGACATAATGGCACAGAGCCACGGCTACTTGTCTCTAGGTAGCTTGTACTTTAACATTGGCAATTACAACAAATCCACCGAATATTTCCAATTGGCAAAAGACGGATTCACCAAATTAGGTGAAGAAAATTACACCTCATTATCCGATAAATATTTGAAACTATCAACGGTTCAAAACACCTCCAACATCAAATTCCGCAAATACAAGAGTTCCAATTCACCAACCATCAATCTTTATGCCGATTTAGGACAACTAAACAAGCCAAAATCAATCATCGACTCTTCCTTTATTGAGAAAAAAGGATTAAAAATCGATACTTCCATTACTACCCAAGCGCTTATTAATGCTTCCAATACGGGTTACCTCAATTCGGGGACATATAATTGGACGTTCGGAGATCAAGTACACTATCAAAATCAAATTCTTCAAATGGGCGTAGATCGCAAAGACATTAATGTAGTTGCTTTGGCCAATTACAATCTGGGAAAAACCTATCTTACCGCATCTAAGCCCGATTCCGCCATACTTTTCCTAAAAAACAGCATACAAACGGCCGAAGAATCCGGTGACTTCAAACTGGAACAGAAATCCGTGAAAGAATTGGCCCAGATTTACGAGAAAAAAGGACAGTTAAATCAAGCGTTGGAACTATACAGGCGGTATTTTCTTAAATACGACGAATTGTTAGAAAAAAACGGCATAAATGACCGGAATGTCCTTACCCTAAATGAAGAATTTCTCAAACAAGAACAACGTATTAGTGAATTGATAGAAACACAGAAATTGAGGGATTTAGATTTCGCCAGACAAACGAAAATCCTATGGTCTTTGGCCTTAATCATTGCAGTTTTTGGAGCACTCACGTGGTTGTTGGTGCGCAATATTCGCGAGAAACAACGGGCAAACATGCAAATAAAAATCCAATCCCTGCGCTCTCAAATGAATCCGCATTTCATCTTTAATAGCCTGAATAGCGTAAACAACTTTATCAGCAAAAACGACGAGCGCAGTGCAAATAAATACCTCTCAGATTTCAGCAAACTCATGCGCACGGTATTAAAAAATAGTGATTTGGACTTCGTATCATTGGAATCAGAAATTGAAACTCTGCGTTTGTATCTGGAGCTTGAACATTTTCGGTTTGGCAATAAATTCACCTATGCTTTAACAATTGATGAATCGATTGAACCCAATCAGGTTCAAATTCCTCCCATGTTGGTGCAACCCTATATTGAAAATGCCATTTGGCATGGACTCAGATACAAAGAAGATAAAGGGGAACTGTTGGTTCGGTTTTATTTGGAGGGGGGACATTTATTCTGCACCATTTTAGACAACGGTATCGGCAGAAGAAAAAGCAGCGAGTTAAAAACATCCAACCAAAAACAGCAACAGAGTACGGGAATCAAAAACACCAAAGAACGCATTGAATTATTGAACAAAATGTACAAAACCAAACTACAAATCCGCATAGAAGATTTAGAGCAAAATGGTGAAGCTTTGGGAACGAAAGTACTAATTTCACTACCCTACAAAATTGAATATTAAAAGATGAATATCAGCAAATTAAGAGCCGTAATTATAGATGATGAATTGGCCGCCCGTGAAACTTTACGCCATTATTGCAACAAATATTGTCCACAAATAGAATTGGTAGGTGAAGCCCACGATGTTCCTACTGCCATTGATTTAATTCAACAAGCAAAACCGCAACTGGTATTTTTAGATGTTGAAATGCCCTTTGGCAACGCATTTGATGTGTTAGAACAAACGACCGACGTTTCATTTTTTACAATTTTCATCACCGCATTTTCAGAATATGCCATTCAAGCTTTGAATTTTAGTGCCGCGTATTATATCTTAAAACCCTTAGACATTGAGGAGTTAATTAGGGCAGTTGACAAAGTAGTTGAACAAGATATAGAACAAAAATCGGCCCAAGTTTCGGTTTTGCAGAATAACTTGAAACATCCAACGCAGAGAAAAATTGTGTTGCCTACCACTTTTGGATTCGAAGTGGTAAATGTCAATGAAATTGTGCGTTTATCCGGAAGCAGCAATTACACCGAAGTTTTTTTAACCGATGGGAAGAAAAAAGTAGTGAGTAAAGTATTGAAACATTTCCAAGAGATATTGGAAGATCAAGGTTTTATGAGAATCCATAAAAGTCACATCATTGGATTGGATCACATTGTTTCATATCAACGTGGACGAGGTGGATCCGTGATTATGTCGGATGGTGCTGAAATTGAGGTTTCTCCAACCAAAAAAGAAGATTTAATGGCTTATTTTAATCGTTAATACTTCAACAATTGTCGTAATTTGCTAAACCACATTATGACCCAACTACCCTCTTTTAATCATACTGTATTCGATGCATTCCCAGTGCTAGAAACACCGCGTTTGCACCTCAGAAACATAGAATTGAGCGACGCCCACAAGATATTTGAGCAACGATCCAGTGAACGCGTGGGACAATTCATTGCCCGACCGCTCATGCAAACCCATGAATCGGCCGTAGAATTGGTTGAAAAAACACAGTTGGGATTTCAGAACAAACAGGTAATTGGCTGGGCTGGTGAACTGAAATCCAATGGCAATTTTATAGGCACTTGCGGATACAATACCATCGATTTTCAGAATCTCAGAGCCGAAATTGGCGGTGAAATGACCATCGATGCCTGGGGCAAAGGGTTTGCCAAAGAAGCAGTACAAGCCATTTTGCAATTTGGGTTCAACACCATGAACTTAATGAGTGTGGAAGCCAAAGTTCACGCGCAAAATCGCAGTGCCATTTTCGTATTGGAGCAGATGGGATTTGAAAAAGAAGCACATTTCAAAAACCGCTTTTACTTTCAAGATG
>CAMAQS010000118.1 GCA_945860565.1 Chitinophaga pinensis
TTTATCGAAGATTAATTCCTAAAATAACTCCAAATTATTTTGAAAACCCTTGAACCGTGAATATGTTATGGAAAATCTATATTGCCCCCAAATCCCTTTAAAAACAGGCGTTTCACCTACTTTTTATCGGTCACCAAATAGTTGAGACCTGCGTCCATCTCCAAATTGCTGATATCTTTGAGCTTTGGGTCTTAAGCATCATTCGGTTTGAAAACTTTTTTGGCTTACAGCAATCTCCAGATTTGTGAACGTTGTTTTCAAATTTGGGACTGAGGTAAGGTATACCCAAATTTGCGCCTCTTAACAAAAAAACGACTCCCATAATCAGAAGCCAATATGGAAGTATTTTATTTAATGAAAATCGAATTTTATTGGAAACTAGATTTTTTGTTAGAGAAACTAAAACCATCGCAGGAACTGTTGCCAATCCAAAACCGAGCATAAAATAAACAGCTCCAATTGCATTTCCGGAACCGAGTGAAGCGAGTAAGGCGCCATAGACCAATCCACAGGGTAAAAGTCCGTTTAACATCCCCGCTAGAAACCATCCACCCAATAAGTTTCCTTTAATTACTTTGCCAAAATGGGTATTTACAAAATCTGAGATAAAACCACCGCCGGCATTTTTAGAAAATAGAGATTTCAGCCAAAGCACAATAAATAATCCCCCAAGAACCAAAGAAAACCCTTGTTCAAATTTGCGCAAATCCAACCATTGTATGATTGAACCAAAAAACAATCCGAGTAAAACATACACAGTTACTCTGCCAAAATGATATACCACAGAAGTTAATGCTGCTTTACTGCTTTTTGGCAAAAGCATAACCAATGGGCCGCACATTCCTACACAATGTAGGCTGCCGGCCAAGCCAATTAACATTCCTGCCAGAAATACTTCCATTTATAATTTCTCAAATGGCACTTCGGTTCTGAACGTATCTTTTTCAGCAGTGAACCAACGAATTTTAAGCATATAATGACCCTTATTTACTTTCGTTACGGGTAAAACCCAAACTGGAGAATCTTGCTTAGGCAAGTCGTATTTAAAGTCTTTGCTTTTATCGGAGGCGTTGTAAAAATGGACTTGGCCAAAATATGCCGATCCTTTTGCTCGGTTCAGCTTTAAACTGGTATTGCCTTCATTTTTTAAAATTTCGGCTGTTATTCCGAGTGAATTTGCTTTGTTGCTTTCGTTAATTTCTGTTTGAAACTCGAGTTCCTTTTGATAATAATTGTCTTCTACCAAATCGAATTTGGTGTTCACTGCGCCGTATACCAAATAAATCATTCCGGCGACAAAAAGGACATACACTAGAAAAATTGATTTTCCCCAATTCATAAATTTCATATTATTTTTTGTTTACAGGTGCTAAAAAGTTTGTTGTTTCAGTGTCTAAATCATGTTCACCATTGTACAATCGAATCACTATTTCATCTTTGCGTTTTTTCACATTTTCTGCTGGAATCTTAATAAAAAATGTACTTTTCGCAATAGATTCTTTGACCAATTTACGCATATTTTGCTTATCGACCCATTCAATTTCATATTTTACATCGTCTATTTTCAAATACAATGAGTCAAAATTCTTATGACTTTTATTGATTAGCATCACGTTGAACATATTGACTATCTTGCCATCGGCTGTTTCTGAATACAATTGTCCGGGCACTTTCCGAATTTGAAATTCCACTGTAGAGCGGGAAGTCAAAATTACCAACCAAACAACCAAAAGTGCAATCAATAGAACAATGTACGCTTTGAGTCGTGTAGTCAGAATAAAGGGTTTGTTTTCGGCTATGGTCGCTTCACTGGCATAACGCACCAATCCACGAGGTTTGCCAATTTTATCCATAATGTTGTCACAGGCATCAATACAAGCGGTGCAATTGGTACATTCCAATTGTGTGCCATTGCGTATGTCAATTCCAGTAGGACAAACATGCACACATTGCAAGCAATCAATGCAATCTCCCAAGGTTCTTTCCTCATTTTTACGAAGTTTGCCACGGGGTTCACCCCTTACATAATCATAAGCCACCAGTACTGAATTTCTGTCTAACAAGACACCTTGTAGACGTCCATAAGGACAAACCACAGTGCAAACTTGTTCCCTAAACCACAAGTAAACGAAGAAAAAGATGGCTGAAAACAACATCATGGCCAAGAGTCCACCAACATGTGTCCCAATAGGTTCTGTTATGATTTTAAATAGCTCTTCTTTCCCAATAATATAGGCCAAAAAGGTGTTGCCAATTAAAAACGAAAACAAGTAAAAAACAATCCATTTAGACCCTCTTTTTCTAAGTTTTTCACCATTCCAAGGCATTTTGTCTAATGCTTTTTGTTTGGGAGCATCGCCTTCTATCCAAAATTCGATTCTTCGAAAAACCATTTCCATAAAAACGGTTTGGGGGCAAACCCATCCACAGAATAACCTGCCAAATGCAACGGTAAAAACAATGATGAATACAACAAAGAGAATCATTGTTAAACCAAACAGAAAAAAGTCTTGAGACCAGAATACGAAACCAAAAACTACAAATTTTCGTTCTAGTATGTTCAACAACATAAAAGGTTCACCTTTATATGAAATCAAAGGCAGTCCGAAAAACACGATGAGGTAAAAGAGCGTTAGCCAAGACCGGGCGTTATAAAAACGCCCGGTTGGTTTGTAAGCATATACCCAATTTCTCTTTCCCGCTTGATTTATGGTAGAAACGTTGTCTCTAAATGAATCTTCTTCGTCGTATATATCAGACATTGTAAACTATTTATGGATTACTCTTTGGAGTTTCTTTTGTTGTATTATTATTAGGCGCAACAGTGGAATCTGCTGCTGTAGCTGCTCCATCTTCTGCGTATAAATCGCCATACGGAGGAAGTGGATTTTTTGGTGATGAGCCCTTCATCGATTTAATATAAGTTGCGGCTGCAGCCATATCTTTTGCAGTTAACACCTCCCCCCACGCTATCATTCCTTTATCTAACACACCATATTTAATGGTTTTGAAAATGTTTTTAATGGAACCACCATGTTTCCAATATTCGTCGGTTAAATTTGGCCCACTAATCCCGCCCCCATCTGGACCATGGCAAGCGACACAATTTTTATCAAAAATGGCTTTACCAATTGCAATAAGTTGCGGATCTGCGGCATATTCAATCGAATTTTCATCGACTTTTTCACCTTGCTTTTTGGCAAATTCCGCTTCTTGCAATTTTGCCTCGGCCAAAGCAATATTTAGTTCTTGAACCTGTAAAGGTGCCGTTTTAGAAATATGGTATCTCCAAATGTAAATACCTGCAAATACAACGGTAAGATAAAAACCGTACAACCACCAAGGCGGCAAAGCATTGTCTAATTCTTTGATTCCGTCGTAATCGTGGTCTAACTGCACATCTTTTTCTTTTTCAATTTCAACAGACCCATTTATTTTGTACCACCATTTGCTGAATGTTGATTCTTTTTCGACTACTTCTTTTACTTCTTTCTTTGGCAATACAATGGCTCTTAACCAATTGGCGAAATATAGAATAACCAGTACTTCCAAAAAGATGATAGACATTATTATCATGTTCAATTGAAAGCTAGATGGAGACCAACTTCCAGGTTCAGTTCCTGTTGCAGCCATTAAATGTAGAGATCCACTAAATGTCAAAATGGCAATAATGCTTTTGGTGGACTGTTTCATCTTTAAAATAGCCACTCGTCCGAGCAATGAACCCATGAATAGGATAACAATGGCCAATGCAAAAGCAGTTGCAAGTAACACCCAAGGAATGTAACTGTCCATTCCTGAAGGTTTTGCACCAGCAGACAAAGCCATGGCGGCGGTGCTATCTGCAGCTGAAAGAGCTTGTCCATACGCATTAGTTGCGAACACCGATGCTGATATCAATAATGTTTTAAGAAAATTTGATTTCATAACTTAGTCTTTTAGGGGGATGTTTTTAGCGTCTTTGATATATTTCTGATTTGCTTTTGAAACCCACATGAGGATAACCAGAAAGAACATACCGAATAATATCAGTGTAATCATGGGATAAATACTAATCCCGTCGATTGATTTTAAATAGTTTATAAATTTCATCTTTGTGGTTATTAATGTTCGGGTAAACTTTCTACTGGTTGCTTTTTAATATCAGTTCCAATACGTTGTAAGTAAGCAATTAGTGCAACAACTTTAGAATATTGAAGATTTTTCACCCCTTCTAATTCCAATACTTGTTGAACACCTTTGTCTTTCATCAAATCATCTACAATTACTTTTGCTTGTGCTTCCAAATCTTGATTTGCTCTATTTGCATAATCAACTTCATACGGAACATTCATGGTTTGCATAGCGCGTATCATTTTAGGGGTCTGACGTATGTCAATGCTTTTGTTCAACAACCAAGGATAACGGGGCATGATAGAACCTTCTGAGGTAGAAGTTGGGTCATACATGTGGCTAAAATGCCAAGCATTGTTGTATTTAGCGCCTACACGAGCCAAATCTGGGCCTGTACGTTTACTTCCCCATTGGAAAGGATGGTCGTATACAAACTCACCTGCTTTAGAATATTCACCGTACCTTTTTACTTCGTCTCTGAATGGTCTTACCATTTGTGAGTGGCATGTGTAACATCCTTCTGCTATATAAATATCTCTTCCATGAAGTTCTAATGGGCTGTAAGGTTTAACCGCGGAAATGGTCGGAATGTTAGTTTTTACTAGGAATGTTGGAATAATTTCCAATATCCCCCCAATGCCTACAACAACTAAACTCAAAACCAACATTTGAATTGGTCTACGTTCAATCACACGGTGCCAGTGTTCGCCTTCATGTTTTTGGTGTTTTACCAAAGCTGGAGCTTCTGCAGGTT
>CAMAQS010000119.1 GCA_945860565.1 Chitinophaga pinensis
TTTAGTTCTTTGTTCCATTTGGGTGCCAATCCAGCATTGTGCGGGTTGATTGTTAGGCCAGATGTAAGCGAGCGTCACACATTGGAAAATATCATTGAGACAGGCAGTTACACCATCAACCATTTACACAAAGACATAGCCGTAAAAGCACACCAAACTTCGGCAAGGTATACAAAAGAGCAATCGGAGTTTGAGCAAGTAGGACTCACACCGCTTTATAAAGAGGGGATTTACGCACCCTTTGTTCACGAGTCGGTGGTGCGTTTTGCGTGTGAATTTCGCGAAATGGTACCCTTGCAAATCAATGGAACCATTCTCGTAATTGGCGAAATTGTACACATAGATATTCCCTCTGAAATCATTGCTGAAAGTGGGTTTGTAAACATTGAGGCAGCTGGAACATTGACGTGCAGTGGATTAGATTCTTACCATACCACTCAAAAATTAGTGCAATTGAGTTATGCAAAACCAGACCAATGGCCAAGGGAAATCTAGGTTTTAAAGGCAACAAACAACAACTTCCACAGAAAATCTGCACTGTTTGTGCCTTGCCTTTTTCATGGCGCAAAAAGTGGGAGAAAAATTGGGACGCCGTAAAATATTGCAGCGAGCGTTGTAGGCGTAATTCGAAATAATTATCACAGCTGGATTTACCAAATTTTCCATTTGCTTATAGTTCCCGAAATGGATTTTCCATAAGACCTCTCACAAACCTATGTCCGAAATTTGTATAGTGACCAAAATCCATCTGCCTCAGAAAGGGGTCTCTAATCACTAGGTTTTTAGTTTTTCATTGATGGCATTCTTGGCATGCTAATATGTATAAAATCAAATTTCATCTTTACCAAATGGCCTATTCACTGGATTCCTACTATGGTGAAAGCAAGCGAGAATACGAACCGTAAGCAACTCTTCCTGAACAACAAAAAACAAAGCGGTTGGGAATGTGTGTGTTTTTAAAGATCGGATGTTTTTATATGACACCCTAAAAAAAGGATTGATTTTTAAAGTTTCGTATGCATCGTTTAATGCTGCGATGAATTTTAATGGCGCGTCAACACTATGTAAAGCATAAAAATCAATGGCGTTTTCAATTTCTTTTTGTGCTCTTGGTGAAACGACAACCTTATAAGTCATGTTTTTTGATGAGTCGTTTTATAGACTCTGAGGAAGATATATATGTAATTTCATCTTCCTGCAAACGTTCATCTAAAATAGATTTCATTTTTGGAGTGAGGTTCAAATTTGTATCATCCTCTTCAACAATAATGGTAATCGGTTTCGTTTTGAATTTAGCCTTGATGGCATCCAAAATGTCTGAATTAAGGTCTTGTGCCGATGTTAAATGATAGGTGGTTGACATTTTTGTTTTATAAAGTTAACTCTGTTCGAATTTTGATTTTGGGATTGAACGCGCACTTTTCAATATGTTACTTGAATTGATATTGAGCTTGTTAGGAGTAGGTAATTGCAAATGATAAACTACAGTGCAAATATCGACTTTTACAAATATAATCAAATAAACCAAAGCCGTTTTAGCTAAAATGAGCCTCCTTTTTATTGCGTTTTTCGCAAAAATGCATCGTTCATTCGTGATGTCTCGCTTTTCTGTTTTTGGAATCCTTTAAGGCTAGAACAATCAAATGCAGCCTATAAATCTAGTATCAGACAAATTTTAGCTACTGGTTTACACTACCTTACTCCCCAGTTTTAATATATTTGTAAATGCAAAAATGGGGATTTTGCCTTTTATTGATGGGATTAAACGGTTTGGCCGCAGCCCAAAACTTAGGAGAAGTACATGCTTTTCCAACAATGACGAATTATGATAAGGCACTGAAAAAGGCCAAGGCTGAGGGTAAATTCATTTTTATCGATGCCTACACAGACTGGTGTGGTTGGTGTAAAGTGATGGAAAAAAAGACCTTTTCAGATTCTACCGTTAGGGCAAAAATGCAGGGCTATGCAAATTGTTACCGTTTGGAAATGGAAAAAGAGACCATCGGTCAACAATTGAAAATGAAATATGGGGTGGGCGTTTTTCCTTCATTTCTTATTTTAACTGCTGAAGGAAATTTACACCGTGTTATTGAAGGCTTTCATGAAAAAGAACAGTGGGTGCAACTTTTGGATTCTATTTATAAATTGTCAACACCGGCAAGACCAAATATCCCCAAAGAATTGAAGTTGGACTGGCCAACATTTATGAATGCTTTTCAGCAAAGTAATTTTAGAAAGAACTATCCAAGTGATTCTGTTATTGTGGATTATTTTAAGGATTTTAAATGGAATAACTACACCTATTTTATGCTAGCCAAACAGTTCTCGTACAAGTTGCCACCTCGAATTTTGGATTCATTTATAGAGCACAAGTTGCAATTAAATGAAATGTTTGGAGAAGATTTAACTGGGTCAGTGATCCAAAGTATGCACAATTCAATTATAATGAAATCTATAGAAAAGGGGGATTTACAGGGGTTAAATACGGCAATACAAAAATACTTGGTATCAAACCCCAATGATAAGTGGATGGAATTTAGTTGCATGGTTGAATTCTATAAAAGGAAAAAAGATTTTAGCGAAATGGCGAAATGGATAGACCGTAAAATGGACGCCCTTAATAGCGAAGGCCTCAATGAACATGCTTGGTTCATGTATGAAGAATGCAACGACACAACATTGTTATATAAAGCAATAACTTGGTCGAATGAATCAATCCGGAAATCGGAAAATTTCCATAATTTGGATACCAAGGCATGGTTATTGTTCAAGGTGGGTCGTTTGGACGAGGCGGATAAAATGGGGTTAAGGGCAATTGAAGCGGGACGTAAAGAGGAAGAGAATGTAGAAGGTTCCTTGGAACTAAGGAAAAAAATCCAGCAATCTAAAGGGATTAAAAAATAACATGCTGCAAGCCAAATGTTCTACATTCAAACTAGAAGCAGGATGCGACGAAGCGGGTAGGGGATGTTTGGCAGGGCCGGTTGTGGCTGCTGCGGTGATTTTGCCTGTGGATTTTGAACATCCGTTGCTCAATGATAGTAAACAAGTGAGCAAAATGAACCGTGAATTGTTGCGTGCATACATTGAAGAAAAAGCGCTTTATTGGGCTGTTGGATTCTGTTCCGAACAAGAAATAGACGAAATAAACATATTGAATGCCAGTATATTGGCTATGCACAATGCTGTAGATAAATTATCGATTATACCAGATTTTTTGGCCATAGATGGCAACCGATTTAAACCTTATAAAAACATCCCCCATACAACACAAATAAAAGGGGATGCGCGTTTTTTGAATATCGCAGCAGCGAGTATTTTAGCTAAAACGCACCGAGATAAGTGGATGGAAAAATTGGATTTAGAATTTCCGCAATATGGTTGGAAAAACAATGCGGGATACCCTACGTTGGGACATCGAGATGCCATACGGCAATATGGAATAACCCCATATCATCGAAAGACATTCAGATTGTTGCCTGAGCAACTTTCCTTGTTTTAAGCCATGCTTGGCGTTTTTAAGGCAGATGATTTGCTTGGATTGATTTTACGCATGATGCCACCAAAGTATTTTATATAACATTCTATTAATTGTCCCACACATATAGTGAGTCCCGTAATGCCATAAATAATACCAAATTTCAAAAAGTAGTTGCGCAAGAATTTTGCTGGTGGGCTAAAAATGAGTTTGTAAATTAGAACAAGTAAATTGAGACTGCGTACAGATTTGGCACCGATTTTACCAAATTTTATGGCTTGTTTTATAATGGCACCATTGCTATTATAAGAATAGTGATAAATCTCACCCTTTAAATGTTGTTTTGACAAACCGTAGTTTAACACAAAGGTATCATGTGGGTTTTTTCCCCTCCATTTTCCTTGGGTAATATTGAACAAGCGTAATTTTTTGTCAGGATACCAACCACACCCTTTAATGGGACGGTTTTTGACGAAATTTAACCGATTCATATGATAACCAGAAAAGTGAAATCCTTGTTTTTTTTCTGCCAAGATACTTTCCTGCAATTCAGGCGATAAACATTCGTCGGCATCTAAACTCAAAACAAAAGGAAATTCTGCTTGGTCTTTGGCCCAATTTTTTTGTTGAATATGTCCCTCAAAAGAGTGAATTAATACTTTTGCGCCCAGTCGCTGGGCAACATCTACCGTATTGTCTGTGGAATGACTGTCCACCACCAAAATTTCATCCGCAATCGCCTGTACCGATTTAATACAGCGAGAAATATTCTTTTCCTCATTGTAGGTAATAATTACGACGGATAATTTTGTTGTCATATTTATGCCACGAATATAAATGAATCCAAATAGTTTCAATATAAAATTTACATTATTTTGTTTTTTGGAAAAAAATTCCAAAATTCGAACTAGTGTCCGCCACTCAATGGGCCAATTGTTACGCCTTGTTTTTTGAGATTTCTTTGTGTTTGGAGAGCATAAAATGCCAAATAAGTAAAACAAATTACACCCACACTGTACGAAAACTTGATTCCTAAATAGTCATCACTGGATAAATATCCTTGAAATACACTCACAAATCCGCCACCCATTATCATCATAATTAAAAGGTTTGAACCCTGTGCGGTGCTTTTTCCTAGTCCTGCAATGGCCAAAGTGAAAATACATGGCCACAATGTTGAGCAAAATAAACCCACCGAAATAAATGCAAACAATCCCAATTCACCACCTTGCAACATGCCAACAATTAATGCCACTATACCTAACATTGAATAAATGAGTAATTGTCTTGCAGGATTTCCAAAGCTTAAATAATCCGATACAATAAGTAA
>CAMAQS010000120.1 GCA_945860565.1 Chitinophaga pinensis
ATAAAATCTGCCATGCAAGTAGAACAAATTTACACCGGATGTTTAGCGCACGGAGCCTATTACATCACCTCAAACAATGAAGCAGCAATAATCGACCCGCTTCGCGAAGTTAATCCATATATCCAAAGAGCGGAAAAAGATGGAGTTAAAATTAAATACATCTTTGAAACGCATTTTCACGCCGATTTTGTGAGCGGACACATCGATTTGGCAAATAAAACAGGTGCCGAAATTATTTATGGCCCAACTGCAAAACCTTCATTCAGCGCATTAACTGCTGTCGATGGACAGGAATTTGAACTCGGGAATGTAAAAATTCGTGTGATTCATACTCCAGGACATACCATGGAAAGCAGTTGCTTTTTGCTTATCGACGAAAATGGAGTTGAAAATGCACTTTTTACCGGCGATACTTTATTTATTGGTGATGTTGGACGACCCGACTTAGCCCAGAAAGTAATTGCAGAGTTAACCCAAGAAAAATTGGCCGTTCATTTATATGAATCCCTCCAAAACAAAATTATGCCCTTGTCCGACGATATCATTGTATATCCTGGACATGGAGCGGGAAGTGCCTGTGGTAAAAATATGAGCAAGGAAACAACCGACACCTTGGGCAATCAAAAGAAAACAAATTACGCTTTGCGTCCGAATTTATCGCAAGAACAGTTTGTAAGTGAATTGTTGGATGGTCTAACGCCACCTCCGGGTTACTTTCCAAAAAATGTTCTGATGAATATTCAAGGTTATGCTTCAATTGATTCTGTTTTAGAGAAGGGTATGCGTCCATTATCCCCCAAAGAATTCGAAATTCTTGCGGAAGAAACCGATGCGCTAATTCTCGATACGCGCTCTGCTGCCGAATTTGCAAAAGCATTTATACCGGGAAGCATCAATATTGGAATAGATGGCAGTTTCGCTCCGTGGGTAGGTGCACTCATTCCAGACATTCAACAGAGAATTTTAATTGTAGCAGACGAAAATAAGATTGAAGAAGTAGTGATTCGTTTATCAAGAGTGGGTTACGATTATTCTGAAGGTTATTTGAAGGGGGGTATTGAAAGTTGGATTCAAGAAAACAAACCCACCGAATCTATCAAAAGTATTTCCACCTCCGAATTTATTGATATCGCCACAGCAAACCAGGATATTCACATTTTAGATGTACGAAAAGCCAGTGAATTTAACAGCGAACACATTATCGGCGCATTAAATGCTCCTTTAGATTATATAAACGATAGCATGAAATTGGTAAATTCTATGGATTCTTATTATGTTCATTGTGCAGGTGGCTACCGATCCATGATTTTTGTGTCTATTCTGCAAGCCCGAGGATTCCAAAATTTAATCAATGTTGAAGGAGGTTTTAGTGCCATTAAAGTGTTTAATGCATTAAACGTCTCTGAGTACGTTTGCCCGTCTACCATGTTATAATAGGTTTAGAACAGGTATAAAATAGCCCCGATTTTCGGGGCTATTTTTATGAATATATAATACTTGAAAATACAATTGTTATTTGAATAAAAACTTCAATAAGAATATTAAAATTCATTGATAAATAATGATATATGTTTTTTAAATTTGATATAGATTTGGGAAAATAGAACCGAATCAGTTGGTAATCTAATGGAATAAATTTAATTAGATATTGTCAATAATGGCTTTTTAAATTTAATAAACCTGACTTAGGAAGTACTTTTGTTTTTGGAATCAACTTTGAACCAAATGAAATTAGATTATCTTAAAAGGAGTCCTTTCTGGGTTTTACTTGGCTCTCCATTCATTTTATGGTTTTTATTGAAGCTGGGAAACAACGGAGTTCCGCTGCTCACTTCAGACAGTGGTGCCTATTTACTCAATGCCCGCGAATTGAAGGTGCCCTTTGATAGAACAATTTTTTATAGTTTACTCATGCGGGTTTTCATGGAAATGGAGTCCGTTGGTTTTGGTGTTGCTTTGTTTAACACGTTGCTGCTGCCTTTTGTACTGTTTAACTATTTATACTTCGGTTTAAATAGAATTGTAGTTTTTAAATTATCGAGATTTATTCTCTTGTTGGTCTATGTGTTGGCATTGATTTTTACACCTCTTCCATGGATTTTTATTCAAATTATGCCAGATGTGTATACCCCAATATTGGGCCTGTCTTTGCTGCATTTTTTAATGGCAACAAACACTAAACAAGCCTGGTTATATGGGTGCATCTCCGTTTTTTCAGCCATCATGCACAATGGGAATCTTATTTTAATTTCTGTTTTCGCTTTGTTATTGCTCGGAATGTTTTTACTCAAGAAATATTCGAATTTTGCGGTAATTAAACGATTGTTTTTTGTGGTTTTTGGGGGATGGGCATCGGTGATTGGAAGCAATTTGATTGTGGGACATGGTTTTACGGCAAGTAAGGCAAGCCATATTTTTCTCATCGCAAAATTTGCCGAAAGTGGATTGTTGAAAAATTATTTAGACGAGAATTGTCAATCAAAGCCAAATTCTCTCTGCCTTTACAAGGACGATTTGCCCGAACATGCTTGGGATTTTATTTGGCCTGAGCAGGGTATATTGTCAAAAACCGGTGGGTGGCACAATTCGAAAGAAGAATATTCGAGAATTATAAACGGCATTGTTACGGATCCCTATTTTCTGGTTCAACTTATGTTTAAAAGTGTGGAAGCAACCTATTTACAGTGTTTGGTTTATGGTGCGGGAGATGGTTTATCGAAATTAGATGAAAAGTCTACTGTTTATACGGAAGTGGTGAATCACCACACATTTTATCAATCGAAAATAAACAATTGCTTTCAACAGAAGGAATCAATCGCGTTCAGTGAATTCAATCTATTTTATCGATGTTGCATTCTTTTGGCCATAATTATTGTAGGTTTCATTTTGATTAAACGGTTTAGAACACGTAAAACTTCAACCTTACTAGTATTTGCCTTTACCTTCACGATTTGCAATGCCTTTGCTACTGGGGCCTTTGCAAATGTCATTATGCGGCTAAATACCCGGGGCGTCATTGTTTTTGAGATAGTATTATTCTTAATTTTAATTCAAACACTTATGGAATCCACATTCATAAATAAAATTTGTAGCAGATTTAAAATTGGGATATCTTCGAATTTAAGATCAGAGCTATATATTTTGTTCTCTTTCTTAATTTAATTGTACAGTTGGGTGCGCAAAAGATGCCATTTATGGAAGTTATTTATCTTAAAAATGGCTCAGTAATTCGAGGCACAATTGTTGAAATTGTTCCCAACACATCGTATAAAATTCAGACTTCAGATGGCAGTGCATTCGTATTTGAAGAAAAGGATATCCAAAAAATCGCACGCGAGTTTCCGGTGAAAACTGCCAAATCAAATAGTTTAAATAAAATCAATACAACCATGGAGGCAGGTTATGGCGCCAAATCCGGTATGTACGGACTAAATGTGATTAACGTAAATGCTCTCTTGAATTACCAATTAAAAGAGCATGTTTCTATAGGCGGTGGTATAGGCATGAGATGTTTTGATGAAGCAGAAATAACCATGATTCCCATTTTTGTTGACGGCAAAATTTCTATGCCGAACAAAGATATTTCTCCTTATTTAGGATTGGCAGTAGGATATTCTCTCAATGTAAGCAATGGAATAGAAAATTCAGGCGTTTTGGTGAATCCGCAATTGGGTATTCAATTTAATCTGAATAATGGCATTAAGTTAAACGTTGGAACGGCCTATCAAACCCAACAAATGCCCTTTTTTGTAGCAGAGAACTTTTGGGTAAAGAAGGTATATCGTTTCTCGGAATCCTTTTGTTTTAATGTTGGAATTACATTTTAAACATTGGTATAAGCGTTAAATTTGCGCTTTTTGAAGTATTTTTGTATGCTGTTTGGCCCCGTAGTCTTGATGCGGCTAAGGCCGATCAAGATGCTGACATTTATCGTCAGCATTCAACGGATAGAATAGAGGGTTCCTAAACAAATTTTCTTTAACTTATTGTATTTTTATTATTTGACCCATTTAAAAATTATTTTTGTGTTGGTTTTGTTCTTAAACACCTTCCTATTAATCAAGTAAAAGGCTTATTTTTGTTCTCTTTTTCAAGGTCTCGTAGTCTTGATGCGGCTAAGGCCGATCAAGATGCTGACATTTATCGTCAGCATTCAACGGATAGAATAGAGGGTTCTTAAAAAAGCGAAAAAATGGTCTCGTAGTTCAACGGATAGAATAGATGTTTCCTAAACATTTGATAGCAGTTCGATTCTGCTCGAGACTACCAAAAATTAAGATTATAAATTGTATTTTGTTTATATACTTTATTCTACAAGTTATGACCGTTATTATGTCGGCCATACCGATTCTATCGATCGCAGGCTAGAAGAACACAATACTGGGAAAAATAAATCTACCAAACCGTATGTCCCATGGGTTTTGCTGGGAACGGTAGAAAAAAAGGATCGATCTTCTGGATATCAATTAGAGTTAAAGCTAAAAAATCTCTCAAAAGAACGAAAATTAGAATTTATTAAGATACATTGCAATTAGAGTTAGAAAATTATGGAAATTGGTCCGTAGTCTTGATGCGGCTAAGGCCAATCAAGATGCTGACATTTATCGTCAGCATTCGATTCTTGGCGGGGCTAAAAAAAAACTAAATATATATAGATTTATCCAACTTTACAGGGGTCTAAGGCACGTTGGATTGCATCACAACTAGATTATATCCGAAAGTAACCAAAATTACCCCCCCAAAAATCTACCTTAACCCCTTTTATTATTGTTTTTGCGAAAATTGCAAATTT
>CAMAQS010000121.1 GCA_945860565.1 Chitinophaga pinensis
CGGCCTGAATCTTTGAGTTTAACCAATGTATCGAGAAGGGCGGGTATATTTTCCACAAAACAAAGAATGTCGTTGCCTGCATTTAACGCACGGATGGCGGCATCGATGTTAGAATAGTGACTTGTAATGCCTTTCATATTCAAGGCATCAGTTATAATTAGGCCTTTAAATTTTAACTCATCGCGCAACAAATCGGTAACAATGGACTTGGACAAAGACGAGGGCATATTGGTAGCGGTATCCAACAAAGGAACCCGCAAATGGGCCACCATGATAGATTTTACACCAGATTTAATGAGTGCTTCAAAGGGCAATATGTCTTTTTGGAGGGAGGATGGAGTATGGGTTACAATGGGCAATTCTTTGTGCGAATCCGTTACGGTGTTTCCATGTCCGGGAAAGTGTTTTGCGCAACCAAAAACACCTGCATCTTCCAGTCCTTTGTTATAGGCAATGGCCAAATCTGTGACCAGCTGTGGTTGGTCTCCAAAAGAACGTACACCAATGACTGGATTGTTGGGATCGGAGTTAATGTCTACCACTGGGGCAAAATTTATATGTACCCCGAGCAGTTTTAATTGTTTGCCGATGGCATTTCCTACACGGTAAGCATACTCTGTATTTTGTTGTGCTGCTATGCTCAGGGCGAAGGGAAATTTACTCAAAGACTCGATACGCATGGCGGCACCCCATTCAGCATCCATGCCTATTATTAAAGGTATTTTAGATTGTTGTTGTAAAAAATTCACGGAATACGCGTGGGTGAGCGGATGTCCCTGAAAGTAAATGATGCCGCCCACGCGGTACTTTTGAACCATTTCTACCACCATGGGGTCCATTTCGGCACTTCTAGACCAAGCGGGAATCATGAAGGTTTGTGCCACCATATCGCGAAACGACAGGGTTTTCAGCAAGCTATCGGCCCATTGGTTACTCGATTTTTGGGTAGCATAGGGCGGTGGAGGGGTGGATACCGAAACTTGTGCATTGCTTTGGGTGATGGGCAGAATGATCATCCCCCAAAATAAAAAAAGGCTTATTCGAAGTTTAACAGGCAAAAATGGTCGGTTTAACATGAAATGTCTACAAAATAACGGAATTATTGTGGTTTTGTGATATTCGCAAATGCAAAAGGTTTTATTTGCGATAAATGCTATTATTTTTGAGATTAAATAGTTTTTAAGAAAAAAATTGACTTTTTTCGAAAATAACAGAACACGAAGGACGCGTTTTTAAGTTTAGTCTTGTCCTTATATGGCGACGGCTTAAAACGTGAGCAATGAATATTGGTAATGACAGACAAAGAACTGGTGGAAGGATGCCTTCGGGAAGACCGAAAATGTCAACGGTTACTTTGGGATAAATATTCCAAGAAAATGATGGCATTGTGTTTGAGGTACTGTCAAAACCAAGAAGAAGCAGAAGATGCGTTGATGGAAGCATTTGTTAAAATATATGACAACCTAGATAAGTTCAGGTTTCAGAGTTCGCTCGAAACGTGGATGAGAAGGGTGTGCGTTAACATGAGCATCAATAAAATCAGAGCGAGAAAAAATATTTGGAAAGAAATTTCTGAATCTGAATATGAAATTGGCTACCACGATGATGGCCTCGACCAAATGAATGTAAATGAACTGATGGAATTGGTGGGCAAACTGCCCGATGGTTATCGTATGGTATTTAACCTCTACGCCGTAGAAGGATTTAGCCATAAAGAAATATCCGATTCCCTCAATATCGACGAAGGTACAAGTCGTTCACAATTGGCCAAAGCACGTAAATCCCTACAGGGCATGTTAAACAAACTTAATTTAGGTCGTTCATGACACCAGAATCGTTCGACAATAAATTCAAATCTTTGGTTGACGCTGAAAGTTCTTACAGCGAAAACGTCTCTTTCGAAGCCGTTATGGAACGCAGAAAGAAAAAAAGACGCGGTGTATTTTGGTGGAAATCACCAACCGCAGTGGGCCTTGCCATACTCGCTATTTGTGGCGTTTCTGCTTTCATGTGGAAAAATGCCCCTTCTAGCAATCAGAATATCCCCCAAAACAAAGTAAACAACGAATTGGCTTTGTCCAATACGCGTAAAACACCATCGCAACCAAATATCTCTACTGGTGAAATTAAAACCAACTCTCCATTAGACAATAGCGGCTCATTCATTCGCCGCAACATGTTTAAAGCCAAACAAAAGGTGAGCAAAAATTCATCTACCGCAGCAGTTACACCAAAAAGAAACAAATTCGCTGTTTCCAAACGCAATGCTTTTGCCGATGAGATCAATGCTTTAGCAAATAATCAAAAACAGAATACAGCAACCACCGTTGTAGCCACCGACAATACTTCAGCAAATAATCAAAATCGCACTGCTTCAGTGACCGATTTAACAAAAGTGGATTTGTCAATATCAAACCGTCCAACTGCTGAAAAATCCGATTTAAGTCAACAAGGTTTGGGAGAATCCAGTTTCAAATTTGGATTTGATGCTCTTAGAAGTAGAAGTCTTAGAAGGACTTTATTTAAATGGAATAAAATCAATTGGGAGTTGGAAGGACTTGAATTTGATGCGCCTCAACCTAGAGCAAATTTTAGAACCCATCGTTTGCCGTGGTTTGTCGAATTTTCTGCCATTACAGGTAGCAACAATACCATTAACTTCGATGAAAAACAGGCGTTGAGCATATTGGGGACCCAATATATGGCGCAATATCAATTGAGTGTTTTGCGTGAATTTGAAAATTCTACCATGTGGGGAATTGGATTCAATTTTACTGAGTGGGTGGGCAATGGACAATGGAGGCATAACAATTCTTTTGTAGTGCCAAAGTACGATACTTCTTACCGCACTGTTTGGGTAGCAGGTCGTCCTCCACGCCGTTACCGTGTGATTGATACCACTATGGTTACGGTGGACAATACCGTTACAGGCAATATTTCCTACCGCATTGATAAAATTGCATTGCCGGTTTCTTTCCGATATCAAATGATGTTCTGGCGTACGCCGATTCGTCTTGGTGTTCAAGTTTCACCTGGAATTACAACCGTGAACCAAGGACATTATTTCACTCAAACCGATTATAGAATGTTAAATAGCAGCAAACATTTTGCTGTAGATGGTAAAGTTTCTTTGGGTCCAATGATCCCTATAAACCGTAAATTCACCTTCATTATTGAACCTTCTGTAATGTACCAATCCTTCGTAAACGAAAACAAAACCATGGATGGTAAATTCTTTGGTGGATTGGGATTGAGCTTATTGTATAAATTGAAATAAGCGTTCTCTTCGTTTTTGCTTCTTTTTTTGGGGGATGTTTATCGAATTATCCTCAATTTCTGTCCTTTTACCACATAAATTGTGTAGAAGCATTTAGATTTGTGGAAAATACAAAAAACAATGAAGAAGATTTTTTTGATTTCTGCAACAGCGTTGACCATGTCTGCGTTTGTGTATAATGCAGATTACAAAGCACTTGAAATTAAATACATGGATACTACCATGTCGCCATCGGAAGATTTTTACACTTACGTGAATGGCAAATGGATGGAAACCGCAGAAATTCCTGCCGACCGCGGACGCTGGGGTTCGTTTGACGAATTGGGTAAAAAGGCAGACAGCATGGCTTTGGACGTGTTGGAATCTGCGTTGAATGGTGCCGTTGGAGTTACTTATTCTCCTGCTACAGACCAAGGAAAAGCAGTGGCTTTGTATCAAACCATCATCGACGTGAAGAGCAGAAATGCACAAGGCTTGTCGCCCATTAAAAAGTACTTAACTGAAATTGCCGATATTAAAGACAAAAAACAGTTGAGTGCATACACAATAAAGTATATGCCTTTCGGTGAAAATACCTTTGTTGGATTTTATGTGGGTGCAGATGCCAAAAACAGCAACAAGAATGTGATGTATTTGGGTGGCGGCGGATTGGGATTGCCTGACCGCGATTATTACCTTAAAACAGATGAAAAATCAGTGGCCCTTCAGAATGCCTACAAAAAATACATAGCAGATGTATTTACCGCTTTTGGGTATGGCGACAATGCAACTGCAAAAGCCAACCGTTTGTTTGAAATGGAAAAACAATTGGCAACCGCCAAAATGACCAAAGTAGAGCGCCGCGATCCCAATAAAAGCTACAATCCAATATCCCTCAAAAAAGCCAAAAAACAACTGAATCAGTTCGATTTGGATGGCATGTTGAACGCGTTAGGAGTAAAACCAGATACGTTTGTGATTGGGGAAGTAAAATTGATGTCTGAAATCAATAAAATGGTGAAAAAATCATCTGTTAACGATTTGAAGGACTTTATGTTGTGGGGAACCATGCGCGGAGCGATGGGATTGTTGTCGGAAGATTTGGAAAAAATGTCGTTTGAGTTTTATGGAAAAACATTGCGTGGAACACCTGCACAAAGGCCTTTGAAAGAGCGTGCCTTGAGTGTGGTAAACGGTACTTTGGGTGAAGCTTTGGGTAAATTGTATGTAGAAAAGTATTTCCCTAGTGAAGCGAAAGCGGTAGCCAAGGAAATGGTAGACAACGTAATAGCAGCTTACCGTGTGCGCATCAATCAGTTGGATTGGATGAGCGAAGCAACCAAGAAAAAAGCAAATTTGAAGTTGGATAAATTGACGGTGAAAATTGGATATCCCGACAAATGGAAGGATTACGGTAAATTAACCATCGCGTCGTATTCCGATGGTGGCAGTTATTATGAAAACATGATGAATGCATCTAAGTTTTCTGTGGCTGACAATATGAAAGAATTTGGTAAACCTGTGGACAAA
>CAMAQS010000122.1 GCA_945860565.1 Chitinophaga pinensis
GTAAAGTTAAAACTTACTGGTGTAAACGTTTCGTTCATGGTTTGTTCAACCTCATGCATGAAAATCTCATTTGTAGTATAACATGAACAGGTTATGGCTCCTTTTTTAGTAGCTGATTCTGCTGCTAGTTTTAAACTTTCTGCTGCAGATTCCGTCTTTACTATAAACAAAATTGGGCCAAAACACTCTTCCTGCCAAGAATTTACGTCATTACTATTATAAACTAGAACAGCCGTTGAAAGAGTTCTAGCATCTGTAAACTCCGGATTTTCAACCGCAACAGATTTCAATGCCACGTTTTGTTCCGTTAACTTATTGTTTACACGTGATTTAGTGGTATCATTTTGAATTGCACCCAATGTGAATGGACCCATTTTCGGATTTTGAGCCAAGCCTTCAATGGCAGCAGAAATACCAGATACTACCTCGTCAAAACTCAAATGTCCTTCAGCCGTCGCGATACCATCCTTACTAACAAAAATATTCTGTGGCGCTGTACACATTTGTCCACTATATAAACTTGAAGCAAAAGCTATGTTTCCAAAAACCGCTTGTGGGTCTTTAACACTATCTAAAATAACAGAGTTTACTCCCGCTTTTTCCGTAAAAACCGTTTTATTTGGCAATGATTCAATGTATTCACCAAATGCGGAATTACCAGTATAGTCAATTAATTTTACGTCGCTGTGTTCCGCCAATAATTTGGTGATAGGATTGGCCAAAGTATCAACTGCCAATTGAACTGTTTTCACATTTAACCCATGTTTTTTCAAAACAGATTGCATTTCTTCAATAACGATGGCAATGGGCAACACGCTTTTGGGATGTGGCTTTACAATAACTGAGTTACCTGTGATTAAATTGGCAAAAACACCGGGAACAGTATTCCAAGTTGGAAACGTACTGCAACCAATAACCAAACCAACACCTTTAGATACTGGTTTAAAATTCTTCTTAATGGTCAAATCAAATTTACCCATATTTTTTACCCATGTTACGTCATTATGGTAACGAGTTAATTCTTGATATCCCAATGCAATAGATTCCAATGCACGGTCGTTTGCATGAGGACCACTTGCTTGGAAACTCATTACGAAACTTTGACCAGTGGTATGCATTGTAGCGTAGGCAATTTCAAAAAAACGGGTTTGTACAGCATCTAACATTTCTACCAAGATGTTCGCTCTATTTGTTACATCTAAATTGGCCCATTCCGAACGGGCAATTTTGGCATTGTTTACAAGGTCTTGTACTGCAAAAACAGGATACTGAACACCAATTCCAACTTGTAGATATGGGGATACTTCTTCTCCCAACCAAGCTGTTGCTCCCAACGAATCCAGACCCTCATAAGATTCATTAAATCGTTTTTGAAAGGCCAATTTCCCTAATTCATTTGCGTCTTCAGCATACGCTTTAGGATTTTCAGGATAGGCACTGAAATACGTTCTTTGTTTTAGCGCTTCAATAGCGTCTGTAATTTTATTGTTTAATTCCATAACTAAATTCTTATTATGCTTGACCTGTTTGACCACCAAAATTCAATGGAATGGTATTTTCAGGACCATCTTGAATGTCTACATCCCCAAAAATAGATTCGTATCTCGACAAATTATCACCAATTGCCATTAACAATCTTTTAGCGTGTTGAGGTGCTAAAATAATACGACTCTTAACTTTGCCTTTTGGAACACCCGGCATCATGCGCACAAAGTCAATGATAAACTCAGTCTGACTGTGTGTTATAATTGCAAAATTACTGTAAATGCCTTCTGCAATTTCTTCTGTTAGTTCTATATCCAAGGATTGTGGATTTTCGTTATCTTTACCATTTGACATAGTACAAATTTAACTCATTCAAAACTAAAAATATATTAAATTAAACCAAACAATATAGTTTACGTCTAAATAGTGTAATTCAATTATGAGAAAAACAATTTACTTCTTAATCATACAGACTTTTATCGTGTCAGTTGCCAAAAGCCAAACTCCAACATGGTCCGATCAAATTGCAAGTATTTTCTATGCAAACTGTATATCATGTCATAATACGGGCGGAATTGGACCCTTTTCTTTGGTTGAATATTCAAACGCAAAAATGTTGGCCACTTCCATATCCTCTTCGGTTGCAACTAGAAGAATGCCTCCTTGGCCTGCAAACACAAGTAAAAACAGATTTTCACACGAAAAGGTATTGAGTACTACGGAAATTGCAGCAATAAAAAAATGGGCGGAAAATGATGCCCCATCTGGAGATTTATCCAAAGCTCCCACTCCCCCAACTACTTTTAACGGAAATTCAATACAAAATCCAGACCTAGACTTAAAAATGGAGAAATATTTGGTGAGTACTACCTCAGATGAATACCGATGTTTTATCATTCAACCCAATTTGTTTACTGATAAATTCATAAAATCCATTGAAATTGTACCCGGAAACAGAAAAATAGTACACCATGCATTGGTATTTCAAGATACTAATCAAAAACTTCTACAATTAGACGCGGCAGACCCAAAACCCGGATATTCGGCATTTGGAGGTACTGGTTCAATAACATCCAAGCTCATGGGATTGTATGTTCCCGGACAAGATCCATATACCTTTCCAAATGGGTTCGGTTCAAAATTTGACAAAAATGCGTTTATCATACTTCAAATTCATTATCCACCTGGTGTAAACCAAGAATACGATTCCACTGGTATTAAAATAATTTTTAATACCGACCCAAATACCCGAGAAGTTGCGATTGCTCCGGGATTAAATCATGACAACAAGTCTTTGGTTAATGGTCCGTTGTATATCCCCCCAAACGAAGAAAAAACCTTTTACAATACTTTTAATGTACCTTTAAAACTTACGATACTCACCATAGCACCACACATGCACCTAATCGGGGAAAGTATTAAAGCAGAGGCCATTGAAAATAAGGATACCACGGTTCTAATTGACATTCCTAAATGGCAATTTCATTGGCAAATGTCTTACACCTACAAAAAACCATTTATTGCAGCAAGAAATACCAAACTCGCAGGAACTGCACATTATAATAATACGAGTGCAAACCCCTATAACCCAAACAATCCACCATTGGCCGTTTCGCTGGGTGAAGGCACCAACGACGAAATGTTTCAAATATATTTTTGGTATACAACCTATCGATTTGGTGATGAAAATTTGGTTTTTGACAGCACTAAACCCAAAAATGTATTGTCTCAGCACACTATGAACAAACCATTGAATGTCGTTCTATTCCCTAATCCAAATTCATCGCGATTGGTGCAGATTCATAACGAAGGGCAAAGCATAAAGGAATTGCAAATAATCAATGCAAGAGGAGAATTGGTTGAAGCCGAATTTAATGCTAGTAAAAGTGCATTCGACGTTTCCAATTTACCTTCAGGGATATATGGAGTGATTTTAAAAAGTCACGATGGAAAAAGCAGTTTTGAAAAACTTATTCTGCAATAATTGCAAATCTTGATTTAAAATCGAAAGGATTTATTGCTTTTTACATCATTTTCGCATCAATCGGCGACACAAATTATTGAAATTTCCACCAAAGCATCTTTTGGCAATCTAGAAACTTCTACTGTTTCTCGTGCTGGATAATTGCTCTTGAAATACGAAGCATATTCAGTATTGACAGCAGGAAAATCGTTCATATCCTTCAAGAAAATTGAACTTTTTACAATGTTTTCAAATGTCATTCCGCTTGCATCTAACAATGCTTTAATATTACTCATTACTTGTTTTGTTTGCACAACAACATCGGAATCGGAAGTGAATAAACCCGTGGTTGGATCCAATCCAATTTGACCAGAATAATAAACCGTGTTGCCCACTTTGACAGCTTGGCTGTATGGACCAATTGGTTGGGGTGCATTTTTTGAAAAAACTATTTCTCTCATCTTGTTATTTGTATTTTTGTACTCACATGAAAATAGCAATATTGGGAAAAGGAATAAAATTATCCTATTGGGAAAATAGGTTGTCAGAGAATTCCAGCATCGCATGGGTGCAAGATACTAAATCTACAGAGAATTATGACTTATTTATAGATTTAGAATTTGACGAGCACACTGAACGTATTTTAGATTATTCTCAAAATCTCCATACTCAATTTTTATTGAGTGCCAATTTTATAACAATAGAAAATGCACTTAAAGACCACCAGATCAAAAATAATGGTACGCATTTGTTTGGATTTAATTCATTCCCAGTATTTGTTGACATTCATACAATTGAAATGACGAATCCATACATTTCGGATTTTGAAGTTGTTTCGAATATACTAAAATCTATAAATTTCACTAAAATTCATTGGGTAGATAGCAGAGTTGGATTGGTAACACCACGCATAATTTGCATGATTATCAATGAGGCCTATTATACAGTGATGGAAGGCACAGCCACGAAAACAGATATAAATTTGGCCATGAAACTGGGTACGAACTATCCAAAAGGACCGTTCGAATTTGTTGAATCTATCGGCCTAGATAACGTATACAACCAATTGTTGAGCCTCTACAAAGACACTATGGATGAAAGATATAAAATCTGTCCATTGTTAAAACAGGAATATTTAAAACTCTAATTTTGTTTTTGGGGGATGTTAGATTAAGCCTAAAGAAAAACTGGAATTAACCACGAATACAACGATTATTTCTTATCATCCAAAATACCAAGTGGCATTTGTCCATGATTGGTAAAATTATCTATTCGGTGGTTCAATTAATTTTGTTTAAACTTTGTCATAC
>CAMAQS010000123.1 GCA_945860565.1 Chitinophaga pinensis
AATTTAATGGTTAATTTGTCGAGAAATAAAAATTTCTTCGATAAACTAATTGCAATTTCCTCTAAATCAAAACCTGATTTTCTTCGGATATTTTGCAAAATAAGAGTGGTACCATTAGGTTCGATTACATTTGTGTCTTTACCGCATAATAATTCTGGATAATATTCACCTTTGCTACTTTTGATTTTGCTTAAATCCATTTTGAAGTGATTTTTCAAATTTTCTTTAATTGAAATGATTTCAATTGTATCACAAATACCAAAAACTGACAGCTTTCCTAACCCTTTTTTTCCTATAACTTTTCTGCCTTTTTTCGTGATTTGGTTTTTAGGCATATCTCTTCTGTTTCTCCCAATTAATAAAAATTTTTCATTCAATTCATTAAAATCCATTCCATCGCCATCGTCTATGTATTTAATCACTTTATTGGCTTTAGTGTTTGTAAATAAAATAGATACATTTCCCGAGTCAGCATCCCAAGAATTCGATATTAGTTCAGACAAAACACTAGGTAACTTTGAGTACAATGAAACTCCTAAATGCTCAATAGTATTTGGATCAAATTTTAATGTTAATTTTTCACTCATAATATTCCTTTTATTTTTTCTGCTATTGCCTTAGCCATTAAAACCGGCACTGCATTTCCAATTTGTTTAAAGGCAGCCGTTCTATTCGCCCCCTCTTTCTCTCCTTCAAAATAGTAGTCATCCGGAAATGATTGCAGACGAGCTGCTTCCCTAATGCTTAATGATCTATTTTGCTCAATATCAGGATGAATATAATAATGACCATCCTTAGCAATATGAGCAACAACTGTTTGCGAATAAGGCAAGTCTGCTGCAACAACTTTAAATCTATCAAAAAATGAAGTGCGATTTTGATGGGTTTTTAACCGTCCTGGTAAATCATTATAATTTAATCTTTCCTGTTTTTCCTCCCATTTGAGAACAGCAATTTTGTAAATTTCTTTATCTTGTTCTCTATGCGGTCTTGCGACGTGTTGAGTTAAAATATCAATACCGTTTCTTAAGGCATGAAATTGTAAGTATTCAGTTGTTTCTGTTCTATATTTTAAGAATCTGTCGACACCTTCACCCGCATTTATTATAGGCAAATCGTCCAATAAATCTTTAACTAAATAATTGTTTTCAATTACAATTTCTTCCAAGTTTGGTATTATACTCTTTTTGTTCCCTTGCCAACCAAGAATGATAATTCGTTTTCTATTTTGCAATACTCCAAAGTTTTTTGCTTCAAGCGTATGAAGTTTAATCTGATAGCCTTTTTCGTGAAAAATCTTCTCCATTTCTTTGAGATAGTGACCACCTTTAGCAGACTTTAACCCAAGTACATTTTCAAAAACAAACATCTTAGGATTGTACTTTTCTAAATATTCAGCATATTGAATAAATAGATAATTTCTTGGGTCACCTTCCATCTTTGTTTTCGATCTAGACCGTCCAACCAGTGAATAAGCTTGGCAAGGTGGACCACCAATTATAAGATCAACTTTTCTTTTTCCTAAACTTTTCTTTATTATCTGGTGTATTAATTCGTTATTTTCATCACCAATTGGCAGATTAATAATCGAATCCAAGATTTCAACTGGCACATTAGAATATAATTGTTCACGACTTATTTCGCCTTTTAGATACGAAATATAAATCTTGTATTTATTATTAGTTTTCAAATAATGGTATGCGGCTCTAGTTCTCAATGTGTTACATGCAGAATTTTCAATTTCTACATGAGCAATTGGTTCAAAACCAGCTTGGATAAATCCTTCTGAAAGTCCACCCGCACCCGCAAATAAATCTATAAAATTATATGCCATTCTATTATCCTATGGTTTGTTCAAATTTAAGAGTGTAACTCATACTAATCTGAAAAAAATGATTATACATTTAACTCAATTCTCAATAAGTTAATGAAAGCAATTTATCTAAATTTTGATTAGACTTATTAATTTTGTATTTCATTGAAGTTGGATATTTAAGAAAATTGAATTCGTTTTCTACGAATATACTCAAATCCCTTACAAATAAAAATTTCCATATTTGATTCAATTAACATGCATATAGAAAAAAGCATACCCACTTGTATCTACGGGTTATTTCTTTCTCTGCAATTCAATGAAATTTACCAATGATCTGTTAAATCTTATCAGCAGAAACCCAATGATAATTTTTACACCATACAAAACGAACCACCCTTTATATTCGGTTTCACCAAATCGATTATTTAACTGATAACTAAATACTTGTTGAACAAAGTTAGGCAAGCTGTCGATAATCACAAAACCACCGATCACAACGATTGCGATATTCAAAATGGTTGATCGATGCATGTTGATTGCAAAATTTTCTTCAGGAAAATTTTTATCAAGTGCCAATTTATCTATTATCCAATCAGTTTTAAAAAAGCAGTAATGAAGCATTAAATAAAGCAAACCTATAACTAAAAGCAGACCAAAAATTAGCATCAAAAGATAATCATTATCGGATGTGTTAAATTCAAACATAATTACAGTTACTTGAGGAAAAACGACCGTAACTGACGCTAACACCATATAGATGCCTAACAATTTAATGCATATTTTAAAAAACGTTCTTGGTGCCATAAATCTTGCCTTTTTTATTCAATTTTATTCTCCTGAATCACTTAACCGCTTGTGCTTAAACAGCCGGTTTCAGAAACAAAACAAATTGATTTTAATACGAATATACCCAAATCCCCCAAAATAAAAAGGAGTGGCGACGAGGATTCCTTTACTATTATCCCTTGCCCCATTTTCTTAAACCTTTCATAACGGCGGTTTCGAACAAATCTATTAGTTTTGAAACATGAAGTTGATTTTTTTCGAAGATAGTGCCGATAAGAATTTATATCCCTTAACATTAACCCGTCCGCCAGCAGATTTGCGCGTGGGCATTTTAACCATTGCCGAAAAATGGTGTCTGCTGCTTGGGGCCGATTACCATGGTTTTGAAACCCGCGAATACCTATCCCCCAAATACAAAAAAATAGAAAATCCAGATCTGCACATCAACGGAAAAGTCCTTCCAAATCCGAATATAATTCAAGCCATTAAAGGCCTTCAAACCAATGAAAGCCTCAACGTGTGTGGTGTGTGTATTGCCTATACCGGCGACTGTTCTAAAGCCGTAGAAGTAGACATCCACATCGATTACATTCACCGTCCCTACCATATTTTCAAGTTAAATGCGCAAGAAATAATTTCCGATTTTGCATTAATCACACAGGGAAAGTCGTCGGAAATGTTATCGGATAGCAACCGTGTGCTTGGCAAACACCCCATTTTCATTGAAGAAGGCGCGGTTGTAGAGTGTGCCATCCTAAATACTACTGACGGACCCATTTACCTTGGAAAAAATACCGAAATCATGGAAGGCAGTCTCGTTCGTGGTCCATTTGCTATGCTAGAAGGTGCAAAATTGAAACTGGGTACCAAAGTGTATGGCGGAAGTACCTTGGGACCGTTTTGCAACGTGGGTGGAGAAATCAACAATATTGTGATGCAAGGATATAGCAACAAAGGCCACGACGGATTCCTCGGAAATGCCGTGTTGGGCGAATGGTGTAATATTGGCGCCGATACCAACTGCAGCAACCTAAAAAACACCTACGACGAGGTAAAAGTGTGGAACTACCATACTCGTCGTTTTGATAAATCCGGACAACAATTCTGCGGTTTAATTATGGGCGATCACAGCAAATGTGGCATCAATACTATGTTCAATACGGGCACGGTGGTGGGAGTAGCATGCAATTTGTTTGGTGCTGGATTTCCTCGGCAGTTTGTCCCCGATTTCTCTTGGGGTGGTGCCACTGGATTTGTAACACACAAACTTCCGGCGGTAGAAAAAACAGCCCAGTTAATGATGGTTAGAAGACACAAAGAATTCGATGCCGTTGAACAGCAAATCATGCAACATTTATTTGAAATTACAGCAGAAGACCGCACCTGGGAACGCGAAGAAATGGCGTAAGTGGATAATCTTGAATCAAGATTATGCGATACATAGATTTTTGATATATTTTTTAAAAAAAAGAACCAAACTTTCCAGTTTGGTTCTTTTTTTGTCTTTATGTAAAAAGGGAAATTTATCTTACCGCAGTTTCGGTAACATTAACAATCAAAGAACTACTCATACTCCATGGATAAGTAATTACAAAATTATTGGTGCTAATGTTGTTTATGGTAGCAGTGGTTTGTTTTGAAGTGCCTTTATCAAATAAAACTGAATTGTCGCCAGACAACTCCCAAGTTCCATAATCTGAACTGTCACTGTATAAATAGGTACCATTTGTATTGTACGTAACATTTATAGGTGTGGTTTTTAAATCGTCATTCCAACTTTTCAATACGGAAAGAGAAAAAGTGTCGGTTGCTGATGTACTGTAACCAGATACTTTCCATGATGCCGAGGTAATTAGTTCGGTTTTAGATTTTGTAGTTTCTTCCTTTTCGTCTTCACAAGAAAAAAGGAATGTGGTTAGGTGGAAAAAACGCTGAAATTGACCCCCGAGTTTTGCTCGAAACTGACCCCTTGAAATTGGTCGAAATTGCCCCCCTGTTTTCGGAGCAAATTGACCCCTTGAAATGAGATTAACATAAAGTTGTTGAGTGGAGGTTTTAACCATTGAACT
>CAMAQS010000124.1 GCA_945860565.1 Chitinophaga pinensis
ATTGTAATAAATAAAAAACACAGTTTTAGGTACATTACAACCCGTAAATATTATAAGGGGGTACATTTTTTATCGGTCATTGTAAATGGAATTGAGTTCCATAAAAGCGAGTTCGAATTGATTTAAAAGTCTTATTTACTGAGCTTTAATATAGCCAATGCTCCTTTTGCTACCAATGTAAATACGACTAAACCAACAACCAGATCGGGGATATTCGAATCGGTAAGATATACCAAAATCCCGGCCATGATGACGCCTAAATTTGCGAAGATGTCGTTGGAAGTGAATATTTTACTCGCCTGGATATGGGCTTCTTTATTTTTGCTTTTTTGTAAAAGTATCATGGTTATCGCATTCCCAATAAGTGCAAACGCGGAAATAATTACCATCATATTTGCTTCGGGAGTTTGACTGGGAAAAACGAATCGTCGGATGGTTTCGAATACCCCCATAAAGGCGAGCAGAATTTGGAAATAGCCGCTCAAAGCCGCTATATTTTTTTTTGCTTTGGTATATTTGTGAACAACAAACAATGCCAATGCATAAACCGCAGCATCTGCAAGCATGTCTAATCCGTCTGCCAATAATCCGACAGACTTGCTTAAAAATCCGACACCCACTTCAACTACAAAAAAGGCAAAGTTTATAGCCAAGGCCCATTTTAAGATTATTGTATCGTCTGTTTGAATGTGTTGTGATTCTATGTTTTTTACATCAACAGACTCTTTGTGCTCTGTGCCAAAATTAAGAGGTACGAGCACTGCAAGTAACTCGTTAACCTCCAGTTTTTCTGAATGGTACACGAATAAAAGCCTATTGGGGATGTCGGTATGCACATGGTCAATGCCATTGCAATTTCCCAATGTCATTCGAATGATTTGGTCTTCCGATGGGCAATCCATTTGCTTAACATGAAAGATACTTTTAATCATTTTGTGAATTCAATCGGGTGTTTGTGCGACGCAAAACTAAGAGGGTTGAATGGTTGAAAACAAGATGCTTGTGTCATTTTTGTTTTTGGAGAGGGGCATTTTTGGTTATAGTAATGTCATTTTTGAAAATTTAAACCCCTTAAAACAGGTTTCAGCCAATTTTATTTTAACTTCGGGATGAATGAGAGAACAAAAATTGTCAATCCCCAAGCCTTGTCCTTTTCAGCCAACTGAGGCCAACCGAATGGGGGATGGCCATTATTGCAAATCGTGCGAAAAAGTGGTGGTAGATTTCCGGGGAATGAGTTTGGAAGATGTAAAAGCTCACTTGCGCCCCAAAATGTGCGGCATTTTCGATGAAAGTCAAGTTTGTCAATCGTACTATCTTTCGTTTTGGCAACACAAAAAATTTCAGATTGTATCGGTTTTGTCATTGCTGGGATTTTCAGTGAAACCGATGGTTGCGCAACACGTTAAAACAAATTCTGATGCTTCTATTTCGGTGTTTGAGGTGCCATTGAAAGCCGATACCTTGTATAGTAAAGATGGCATGATAAATCAGTGTGAATCAAACACTCCAAATACGACAGTCGGAAGAAAAAAACCGTCGAAATCTTTGCCTGCTATTTTTAAAAAGAAACGAAAATTTAGACCCATTGGTTGTCCCGAGTTTTAATATGAACTTGCGTTTATTTCCGAAAAGTGTATTGTTTTTCTTAAGTGTTTTTGCGCTGGTTTTGCAATCATGCAGCGAAAAAGAGTCAGTTATTCAGGCAAGAAGAATAGAAATAAATCGCAGCAAAAATTTTGAGATAAGTGGTGTAGATATTTCCTCACAAGTACTTATTGGTAAAACAAATACGGTTTTTTACGATTCATTTGGGAAGGCAGTTTCCTTGTTGGATTTTTATAAAAACAATGGAGTGAATACCATTCGTTTGCGCACATGGGTGGGAGAAAACAATGCTTATAGTTTGCCTGTTATGGCGTCTTTTTCGGATGAAATTAAATCGGTTGGATTAAACACATGGATTGATTTGCATTATTCGGAAACCTGGGCTGATCCGGGCAATCAAGCCATCCCCCAAAAATGGAAAAATTTGTCACTGACGGTGTTAATTGACAGTATGGTGCAATACACGAAACTGGTTTGTGAGCGAACAAAACCAAACATCATTCAAGTGGGTAACGAAATTAACAATGGATTGGTTTGGCCTGTTGGAACGATGGGCGATACATCGGCCTTTTTTAAAATATTAAGGGCTTGCACAAAACAATGTCGGATTTCGGCACCCAATGCACGTATTTTATTGCATTATGCCGGTGTTAATAACGCCTTGGCCTTTTTTTGGTGGATGCGAGATCATCAAGTGGAATTCGACATTGCTGGAATTTCATATTATCCGAAATGGCATGGTCGGTCCTTGGATTCTCTTTTTAACGTTATGGGGGATATTCAATTTTACTTAAGAAAACAACCCATCATTGCCGAAACAAGTTATCCTTTCACTTTAGGTTGGAACGATTATACCAACAATGTTATGGGAGCAGAAGGTGATCTTTTAAGCGGATATCCAGCAACTCCACTTGGGCAGTATTCTTTTATGAAAGAACTGGTAAATCGAAGTAGGAAATTGCCATTCTCCAGTGGCGTTTGTTATTGGGAGAGCAATTGGGTAGCTTACAAGGGTCCTGTTTCTACTGACGGTTCACCTTGGGAAAATCAGGCCTGGTTTGATTTTTCAAATAAGGCTTTACCTGTAAATTGGATTTTCAAAAATCCATAAATTGCCAAAATATAATCCTTTGGATTTTACGAAGTGTTGTAGTTGTAAGCGGTTATTTTAGATAAAAACCAAGTGCCAATAGACTGAAAACACTTGCCAAGTGCATGATCAATATACCTCTTTGCCAAATTGGTCGTGAGTTCCATGCAACTTTTTGGTCGAAGGATCAAAAGCGAGCGCTATTCCAAAAGTGGCACCTGCTTCGAGATAGTCGTGTTTGAAAATGGAGTAATACGCACCGAGCAAAATAAATGCGATGTACATGAATTTGGAAAAGTTGTGGTTCATGGTTTTTTGATTCAAGTATAAGTGGTTGAAATTGAAAGTAAAATGGAATGTGATTTCAATTCGACAATTCGTAGAAATTGTCCGATTTAATTGGTTTTTATTAAATAAAATTGGCAAATAATTAATGCTAATTAATTAGCAATCTTATTTAAATGTCCATCTAAACCCAATGTTCAAACCTACATTGCTGAATGGATGCGATTGTTTGAAAACTTGAGTTGGATAACCGGATGTTGGAGCAGGCAATACATTGTAATTGTCTACAAATTCAATCTCTGTGGTGTTTTTATTTAAGGTAGACAATTTGTCTACTCCATTCACCAAATACGTGTTCAAATTTCCTTTAGTAGGAGAATAATTCATCCTGGTAATGGCCACTTCCGTAAATACATACATATTGTCGTCTAATTCTATATTGGCACCCAGAATGGTGTTAAACCCGATTGCCATCCCCCCAGAAAGTTCCCAGGTTTCTTCGATTGTTTGAGATTTATTTCTGTATTTTTCTTGGCTTATACTTCCAAAACCCAAAAGAATGCCAATTTTACAATAGGGTGTAACAATGGCCGGTTCTGCTTGAAATATCACATTTGGATTAATTCGGACCATGGTCGTTTTCCAGTTTTGGGCTGTGGTATACGAAACCAGGGTGTCGGTGTAGGTTTCTTTCGACCTCCAGTTGTCGCAGTTTAAATAATTAATTCCAATTTCGGTGCCTAAATAATCGTTAAACATATATCCCAGAGAACCTTGAAGATTCAGTCCTTGTCCGAAAGAGAATCGGATTTGTTCAACGTATTTAGAATCGGGGGTTTCCGTACAATTAAAAAAATTGGGCATTGATTGTTTCCCTGTAGCCATGGAATATCCACCTCCCAAATGAAAATACATGTGTTGCGAATGCAGCGGTTTGGATGCCATTTGCACAAATAACAAGCAGTAAATAATTATAAGCGTTTTTGTTTTCATGGGGGATGTTTTTCGGGGGCTTAAAAAAAGAGGTAAAAAATTCAACTGACGGGATTTAATTCATAGGTTGAAAGCAATTTAAACGCGAGAGATTATTTAATGATTAATGTTTGTTAATTTGACCAATATTTTACACCTCATAACACGCTTGTAAATCGCTTGAATGGTTAGGGATATTTCAATTTTAAGTGGTTTTATATTAATTGGTTGGACTGAGAATAAAACGATTTGAAATCTACACTGTTTCATTTTTTGCGTATCTTGCTACCGAAATTAATTGTAAAATTCACACATGACAAAAATGCATTTAAAACAATGGAATATTGGGCTATGGATCGCCCAAGTGCTTCTTGGAGTGGTATTTTCTATGGCTGGCGCCATGAAGATGACTACCCCTATTCTCGAGTTGGCGGAATCCATGAACTGGGTAAATGAAACACCCGAATGGTTGGTGAGATTCATAGGTGTTTGTGAAATTTTGGCTGGATTTGGATTGACTTTACCCTCTCTATTGAGAATTAAACCCATGCTCACGGTATTGGCCGCAATTGGACTTGTGATAGTAATGGTTTTGGCAATGGTAGATCATATTATGTTGGGAGAATATAAGATGATAGGCATCAATGTTTCATTTGCCCTTTTGGCGGCATTTGTGGCCTGGGGACGTTCTAAAAAAGTGGTGATTTCTGA
>CAMAQS010000125.1 GCA_945860565.1 Chitinophaga pinensis
AATGCCGCAAACCACGCCCTGGTATTGTTTGATCCCCATGTTTTTGAATTGAAACGAATGCCCATCCCCACAAAAGAAACGGTAGAATCAAGACTCGGAAATGTCAATGCTTTTATTTCTGCAGAGGAGCTGAAACAAAATGTTGAAGCGGGTATCAATCCAGAGGTTCCCACCGTGGTATTGTGGATGAGTTCAGGCAATTTTGGGGGAATTACCTTGCACTAAAATTGGTCGGATTTTAGCCGTATTGGTCGTTTTTTTTATTCTGTTTTTGGGGGATGGCAGACGCTCTTACCTGAACACTTTACAGCTTTTTCCAAAAGTGCAAACCTAAAATTGAATACCCTAAGTTAAAATAAAATTTATGGGATTTGGCATTCTGAATATAGGTATTGAGCTCAATGGTTTGATAGTCCTGGTCTTTAGACCAGGACTCTATGAATTCAAACAACGCTTTGCCAATGCCCTGCGATTGTACAGTGGGATCAATAATTACATTGTCTACTTCCAGTTGTTTGCCACAGTATAATCTAACAGTTGTCCATGCACTAGAGATGCCGATGAGTTTTGATTCTTTAAACACACCAAAACAAGTATAATGCTCAAATTCAAACATTTGAAACAAATAATCTTTTGTTTCTTGAAGAGTAAGAGTAGGATTGAGTTGTTGTCCTAATACGGCAATTTCATCGATGGATTCTAGTGAAAGAATCCTAAAAGAGAGGATTTCGGACATATTTCAGCCAAATAAAAGTTGGATTAAGAGCGCAGTTGAAGGGTATTGGAATTCACTATGGTCACAGTCATTACATCACCCAAGTTGAAGTTTTTTTGTTTCCATGCTGAATAATCCTCACTGGGGTGCAAATACAATCTAGGAGTACCTGTTTTGATGGCTTTCCGGTCGATTTTGGTCGTAAGTGTAGCCACCAATTTGTTCTTTTCATATAATTCAACCGACACTTCTTCGCCATGTTCACCAAAAAATGGAGAATGCAATGCGGGTACGTTGATGTAAGCAGTTGTCCAATATGTTTTTCCAAGCGTAATGTCGAAGGTATCCAATGAGCCGGATTGGGCTTTAGGGGTTGATTTTTTTACTGTTTTTGCCGTTTTTGTTTCTGCGACGGGTTTTGCTTTCGGAGCACTTTTCGCGGCGGCGGGTTTTGCCGCTTTTTTTGGCGTTTTGGTCGCTTTTTCTGCTTGGGGTTCAGGTTTGTCTTCTTCTTCCTTTTCTTCAATTATGGACATTTCAATATCCATTTCATCAAAAATGGTTTCTTCTTCGTAGTATTCTTCTTCAACTTCAAAAGCTTCGTCGTCGTATGACAAGTAATCCGATTGCGGAATGTTTTTATTGATTAAATCGGGAATGTTGTTTTCAAGGTTGTATTGTTTGTAGTAAGAAATCAGAGAAAATTTCAATCCAGCAGCCAAATCCACAGTGAAAATATCATACATCATTTCTGTATTTTTAAAGGCAAAAATCAGATGGTTTTGATTCTCTTTTAAAGACGAGATTAAAGATTTATTTAGCTTTTTAAAAATTGTTTTTTTCTTTGCTTTCATGCAATCTTTAAGTCCATCGGTTAAGGTATTTCTGGTGTAACCAATGTATATAACGGGTGCGATGTCGTTGTTTAACACAAAGGCATACAATAGGTTGGTTTCATAACTTACAGAGCTTAAAACGATTTCCAACCGGTTATTTTTAGACAGTTGAGTGTAACCCACTTCTTTGAATCCTATATCAATTAACTTTTGCATTGAGATAAAAGTATTTCTTTTTTATGACAATACCAAATATCCCCACTAAATAGTACGAATTTTACAATTTTTTTATGTTAAATTGATACTAAGGATATACGTCCGTTTTTACTGTGAATGCTCACAATGGGTTATTTCAAACCCCTGTAAACGGCTTCCATCATTTTACCACGATACCCTTTTTTTGCCAAAATATTCACGTTGTCATTTGGATAGGTTCGGTTAGATAAAAAGATAAAGATGAGATTTTCTTCTGGGTCCGCCCAGGCCCAAGTGCCAGTAAAGCCCGCATGGCCGAAAATTGATAAGGGTGCATTGTCGAATAAATTGCTTCCTTTGGCGTTTTTTTGTTTGCTTTTGTTGGGATAACCATTGGGTTTGTCGAATCCCAATCCACGGTAATTGTCGCCAACGGCCATGGCTTTGGTATATTGTTTAATGGTGGAGGCTTTGAGGTAATTTTGACCATTGTATTCACCTTCATGCAGCAGCATACTCATAATTTGAGCCAATTCATTCGCACTGCTAAAGAGTCCAGCGTTTCCTGCAAAACCACCAAACAACAAGGCACTGGGGTCATGTACTTCGGCGCGAATGGTTCCGCGCGGCCATAAACTGTCTACCGCCGTGGGCGGAATCCAAGGTGTTAGTCCGCGCGCCTTGGGCAAGAAGCTGGTTTTGCGCAAACCCATGGGTTCATAAAATTCAATTTCGCAAAACCGGGCCAAATTCATGCCGCACAAAGACTCCACAAATTTTCCAAGTATAATTGCGTTGATATCGCTATACACAAATGCCGCTTCGGAGGCCGGTTTGGTGTTTTTTGTCCATTCCCATACGCTGTCTTTTGTTTCAGGTCGTAAGGCCAATTGCGGGGTGATTTTCCAACTATACAGCTTTTTTATACTGTCTGTTAATGTGCTGTCGTACACATTTATAGCCCTGAGATGTGGCTTTGAATTTACCAAGTTCCACAAGGGTAAAAAGGCAGGTAAACCGCTGCGATGTTGTAGGAAATCTTGAATGGGAAGGTTTCCCCAAGGACAATCGCGGGCTTCTTTCCAATATTTCCCAATGGGTTCATTCACTTTAAAGCCAAAACGCTCTTGCAGTTTCATAACGGCTAAAGTTGTAGCCGCTACTTTGGTTATACTTGCCAAATCGTAAACGGTGTGTTGGTTTACCGTAGTTAAAATTTCAGTGTCGGCAAATTTTGCATAGTATGAGCCGCGAGAAATGTTGTACAACACTTCATCATCCTTAATCACCAACAACTGCATGCTTTCGGCTGCTTTACTTTGCATCACTTCATCGGCCAGCATGTACAATTCGACTTCGGTTTCGGGTTTTATATTGGGATTCTTAAAATTCGGACCTTTAAAGGGATTCTGTTTTACCCGCGTTTGAAAGGTAGCTCCGTTGTGGTATTTTTCGTTGATTTCAACGGGTAAATTACCCGTAATGTTATATTGACCAAACAATCCGTCTACACAAGCCAACAAATAAGCAGAATTGGTTTCCATTCCTAAAATGATGGGAATGTCTGTGCTCAGTTTTTGAAGGGCATAAACGTTACCAGTATGAATAAAAACAAAATCGTTTCTGTGGGTACTTTTATGCAATAATTGCAACAAATCTTCGGGAATTTCACGTGGTTTAAAACTCCACATACGCTGTAAACCGTTAAAACAAATTTTAATGCCTTTTTTGGGGGATATAAATTGGTATAAGCTATCCACACTTGGGTATTGATGTGCCCACACCACAGAAGTAATGGCGTATTGTTGGCATCTTAAATACAACTCATTGGGCAAGGATTTACCGAAACACACCAACCAACACGTGTCTAAACCATGTGGAATCACTGGAACCACATTTTGTTTGTTTCCCAGCAATACAATGGATTTTTGAGGATGGGATTCTTGAACGGCTAAGAGGTTGCTTTCAGAATTACTTTCTGCAAATTCACAGTAAATATCTTGGACGTTTTTTTCGATGTTTCCAACGTTTATTTGTGTGTATTGAGCCAATCCCAATTGGTGTTTGGCAATAAGTATGCGCCGAACAGAATGGGCCAAACTAATGCTATCAAAACGGCCTGAATCTTTGAGTTTAACCAATGTATCGAGAAGGGCGGGTATATTTTCCACAAAACAAAGAATGTCGTTGCCTGCATTTAACGCACGGATGGCGGCATCGATGTTTGAATAGTGACTGGTAATGCCTTTCATATTCAAGGCATCAGTTATAATTAGGCCTTTAAATTTTAACTCATCGCGCAACAAATCGGTCACAATGGGTTTGGATAAAGACGAGGGCATATTGGTGGTGGTATCTAACAAAGGAACCCGCAGATGGGCCACCATGATAGATTTTACACCGGATTTTATGAGTGCCTCAAAGGGCAATATGTCTTTTTGGAGGGAGGATGGAGTATGGGTTACAATGGGCAATTCTTTGTGCGAATCCGCCACCGTGTTTCCATGTCCCGGAAAGTGTTTTGCGCAACCAAAAACACCCGCATCTTCCAGTCCATTATTATAGGCAATGGCCAAATCTGTAACCATCTGTGGTTGGTCGCCAAAAGAACGTACACCAATGACTGGATTGTTGGGATCGGAGTTAATGTCTACCACTGGGGCAAAATTTATATGTACCCCGAGCAGTTTTAATTGTTTGCCGATGGCATTTCCTACACGGTA
>CAMAQS010000126.1 GCA_945860565.1 Chitinophaga pinensis
TACTAATTTTAATTGCAATTATTGCACCTTTTACTGCTATTTTTTCTCAGATTGACCTCCATTATGAGCGTTACACCAATCAAGACGACCCAGTGGCGCACCGCGATTACACCTCTTGTTCTAACGGATTTGGAGGAATTACCGCTGTGTTGCCTGAATTTGACACAGCAAGTCCGGATATGAACATGCGTTTTGTTGTGTTCGACAGCAACATGAACATTAAAAGAAAATATCTTTACAAAGATACCAATGGAAGAAAACTGGTGCCGATGGACATCAAGTACTCCAATGACGGTCTTCAATACTATATTTGTGGATACGTGATAGACCAAAGTCAGAATTTGAATCCATGGCTACTTATCTTAGATACAAGTGGCACTTTGTCACAAAGTAAATATTTGGGAAATAACGGCATTTTTACGCGAATTTTAGAGTTTAATGATACTACTTTAATTTGTGCAGGCGCTTTGGGGAATAGTGTAGCTTTCAACACCAATCGAAGTTGCTTTATCAGTGTTTACAATAAAAGTGCTGTTTTGAGGTATCAATATGCGATGTCGAATATTGCAAATTCAACCTATTTCGATATTATTAATGACATTGAAAAATTGGATGCCAACTTAATTGTTGCCGGAACTTATAGTATAGATTGTAGTTCTGTTAATATAGAGTCAGCAGTACTATTTTGTTCAATGAATCCATTTACTGGTACCGTAAGTTGGGCTAATTCTCTAGCTCCATTTAATAATACAACAACACCACCAGCAACACCTTATACTTCGCCAAATATATTAGTAGACAGTAACTCAATTTTCATTTCTTTACAAACTACTCTTAACAGTAGTGTAATTCCTCCCATTATTCAAGATGTTGTGATATCTGAATTCTCGAATAATGGAATATTGGTTCAATGTAAAAATTTAAAGTCTCAAAGCAGTTTAAATTGTCCTCAAAATTCGGATTTGGGTTGGCAATTACTTCAAGATATGCAGTTGATGCCAAACGGAAATATATTTGCTTATGGGAAATTTTTAAGAGCAAAAACAAATATGCCTTGGTCTTGTGAATTTGATCTTACTTCCAATACAGTTAATAATGAACATCTTTACAAAACCGATTTTCAAATTGTGAACAACGATAATTTTTCATATTTTAGAGATACAGTTCTATTCTGTAGCACAGCAAAAGGACTCTTTCCATTAACAACTATGCATAATGCATCTAAAATTGATGCAAATAATTTTTTACTAATTACATTGGATAAGTTTTCCATCCCATCAAGTCCACCTAGTTTTCAAAATTATAAAACTTGGTTTATTAATTTTAATAATTCTCAATCTATTACTTACCAAAATATTAATTTAACATTAAATAATGGATGTCCGAATTGGGGAAGTGTTACTATTACTTGGCAACCCCTAATGCTAAATAATAACACGAATATAAATTTAACTTTTTCAAGTTTTCCATTTTCAATTTACCAAGGTTTAGATTTAGATAATTGTCCGCCTTCAAATCCCTAATTTATGATTAATCCAAAATTTATTGTTTTTTTGATTTTATTATATAATTCTTTTTATAATTTAAAAAGTCAATACTTTATTACTGGAGGAAATATGTATCATGAAGTAACTAAAGATACTGAAATCATTATTCACATGAAAATTTTTAGGCATTGTGGTGGTACTATAATAACTCCATTTGCCTATGAATGGGGTCATTCACCAATTGACAGCCTAGGAAAAACAAGTTGGGGCATTAATACAAAAAAATTCAAAAATCAAAAAAGCATTAAAACAATTTCATTACCATGTAATGGTTCTACTCTTCATTGTAATCCATCAAATACAAAAGGTGGGTCTTTTGGTATTGAAGAGCATTATTTTATTGATACATTAAAAAAATCGGACTCTATATTTTACAAATCACTGATTCACTCAATCAAATTTAAAGTGCCGTTACAAATTTCATTATATTATGGATCTAGAACGGATCCAATGGATTTTTATGCAAACCCAACTCCTAAATTATATGGTGCTTTTCAAAATCCACCTGTATACTTTGGTTTATCAACATTAGTATATATTCACAATTTATTAGAGTGTGATAACCAAATAAACTTTTCTCCTGTTCCTACATTTAATCCACCCGTTTTTGTAAATCACAACTCTAATTATTTCAATACTTTTGCAGCAACTGACAAATTCACTGAAAATGACCAATTTATTATAAAGAACATTATTCACAACGGTGCTTGGCAAAATAGTTTGTATCCTATTCTATATCCACCTGTTTTACAGAATTCATTTCCAACTTATTGTCCTAATGGTAAAAAAGGTTTTTGTACAATTAATCCAAAAGCCAATCCTCCGAATGGATTTTATATAGATTCATTTACAGGAGAAGTAATATTCAATGGTGCTAGAGCAGGCAAGGCATTAAATGCTATGGGCATTTTCGAATACCGCACCAATGCTCAAAATCAAAAAGTGCTCATTGGTATTTCCATGTATGAGTCTCATTATTACATTGATAGTCCTTCTGTAGCAAACAATGCTCCCGTTATTTCTGTGAATGATGCATACACCGTGCTTTTAGGAGATACTCTCAAGTTCAACATTGCAATTACCGATGCGCAGCACAAAAACCAATCCAAGGCTGATACCGTTTATTGTAATTGGAACGGGCAGCATCCAAATATGAGTGCCAAATATGTGAATGCCAATGCCCGGAACAAAACCGTGGCCTTTTCTTGGGCTCCCGATTCTACCCTGCTCTCGCCAAATCCGTACCGCTTTAATATCTTTGCCTCAGACCGGTATTGTCCCATTCCTGCTGCCGCCTCCAAGCAGATTCTTTTGTATGTTAAAAAGAAAGGTTCCTTTTTGGCTTCCATTGGAAAAGCACGATGCAACCGCATTCCCCTTGCCTCTTCCACATCTATTTCAAACGTAAAAGCCACTTGGACCATCACCGATTCTGCTTCTAGAACTGTTTATACTTCCAACAAATTCAACGATACTTCCGGCATACTTCAACCTGGTAAAGTCTACATTCGGTTGTCTTTAGTCCACCCAGAATATGGTTTTTATGCCTTTTTAGATAGTCTGGTTTTGCCTTCATTTCCCCGTGTTTCGTTGGTGCCAAAACAAGCCATTTGCAATCAACAGCCCACCCTATTTCAAGTTAAACCCAATGGATTTACTGGTTCTACGAAAGTAAACGTGTGGACCTCAGCTTCTTCTGTTTTGTGGGATGACAGCTCCGATGTGTCGTTTACACTAGATAGCAACCGTTCTATAATTTATGTAAAAGCTTCCGATTCACTCAATTGTGCCTATTTTGATTCGTTTTCGTTTGCTATAAATCCAATGCCGGTGTATTCATTGCTAAAAACTCCGTGGATTTGTGAAGGCTCCGACACCTTGCACTTGTTGCAGTTTGTGCAACAAAAAGACTCTTTAAATATTGCATTTTCTGCAAATGGAAACTGGGTACAGGATTCTGTGTTGTTTGCAGACCGCCTGTCCAACCAAAACAAAAAACAAACGGTAACCGTCACTTTAAAAACCCAGATGGGTTGTATATCCCACGATTCATTGGAATTTTCCTATCAAACAAAACCACACTGGGTTGCCGCCGATACATCGCTGTGCCGAAATACAGCACCCATTTATTTTGATGATATTGTATCGCCGGATTCCCTGTTTACAAAAAATGCTGTTCGGATTTATGCGATCACGGCACCCACACAAACAGCTCTGAATCAGTGCTTAAAAACCTCTGGTTTGGGACGTGCGTTTTTGTTTTTGGGGGATGGTAAAAGTGCAGACTTCAATGGTTTTTACTCCTTTGGAATATCGGTGCAAGATAAAAATAGCGGGTGCATTTGGTTGGATACGCAGTATGTGAATGTAAAGCCAGAACCTCAGTTTAAGTCCGCCGACCAATGGTGTTTTGGAAAACCCGTACAGCTCGACACACTGTTGTTTGATGACGGAAACAATGTTGTCACCCAATCTAGTTGGATATCCTACAACAAGCAAAACTCTGCAACGGAATTGACGCAATATGCCATTCAAAATGAGCAGGTAAGTGCAACTACCCCTCACGGACAATGGGAGGCGTATGTAACGGCAAAACGCGATGGGTGTTTGCATTCAGATACGTTGACCTTGAGCATCCACCAAAAGCCAACCGCAGATTTTACAGTGGTTCCGGATAGTCTGGCGGTCATCAATTCTGCTTATTTTGAGTTTACCAACACCAGTTTCATCCCGGATGAACCGGCAGTGTACGAGTGGGATGCGGGAGTAAAAGCATCCAACGCAAAAAGTAAAAGTACGAATTTCAGTTATTTATACGACAAATTGGTAGCAAAATACGA
>CAMAQS010000127.1 GCA_945860565.1 Chitinophaga pinensis
AAATTTTGAAACATTTGCTCCTCACGCCATAAATATTGTTGCGCACTCCCCGATAAGAAGTTCCACTGATATACATCCAACAAACCTTTATAGAGGCCATAAAATTGATTAAACTCTTCTCCAAGCCATTCCTTATACTTAGGCATGTCTTTATTCATGCTGTCCATAAGCACGCGCAAATCTTGTCCAATTTGTTCATATTGCTCTTCAACAGGCGGATTTTCGCTATCATTTACGACTTCTATTTCATCTACTTTAGATTTATCGATAAAGTCCATTTCCGCCGATTTAAACACCCGCAAGTCATTCAAATACCTCCGAGTTGCCAAATTTTTAATTGAATACACTTGTGGCATCAATTTCAACGGCACCTTTTTTACTTTTTCAATGTTCTGAATAAAATCAAAAACCCGATGTAGTGATAAATCTTCAAACCGTTCCACATCAATTCCATAAATTTTGATTCTATCTTTTTCAGGCAGACTCATATTCCAGTCTCTAATGTTGTCAAACAACAGCATATATTTTGGAGAAGAAACACTTTGGAGCAATTTTTTGGCAATGCTATCATTTTCACAAACATACTTTTGTAAATAATACGCCCTAGCCGAACTTAATTCTAAAACAAAATTTCTATATCCACAGTTTTCATATAAACTGCGCAATAAGGTAAACTCCAATAAAGCATTAAACTCTATTTCTCGGTGGTTCTCACCTGAGATAACCACACGGGCCTTTTTTGCAACAGAAAATATCTCCTGTAAACCTGCATCCATTTCGTAGTTTGTTTTATCTAAACGTATCTCTTTGCCAGGTGGAACAATGGGCGTGACATCCTCAGATTTTTCAGGGGTGTCCCATTGAGCCGCTAATTGACTTATTAAACCAGTTATTACAATAAAAACACCTATTTTAAGTCTCATAATATTAATTGTTAAAGGTTACTCCCAAACCAACATTGAAGAAAAATCCAGATCCACTAAACTTCTCTGATGAGTTAACGTAAACTTTATTTCGCTGCCACCGGTAATCCCCAAAATCGTAATGATAACCTCCAACTGCGTGCGCAAATATCCCCCCAAACTTCACCAACAAATCCAAATCTAAGCCGTACAAAAATTGATTATTATATACCATATCAATACCATTTGGGTCACCAATGTGCACATTCCCGCCTGAATTGCCTTCCAAAACACTAATTTTATGCCCCGCAAAAACCAAATCTTGACCAATTCCAAATTTTATATTTTTACGTTTAACAAAGTCTGTTGTAAAATTCATGGCAAAAACCCAGTTAGAGTAATTGGCTGGACTATTTAATTTAATGATGGCATTGCTGGCCGCAAAACTATATGTAGCCCTACTTTCCCCACTAATCATCCAAATTTCCAATCCCGCAGAATGATTAAAAACCACATGGGGCAAACTTTTGACGTCTAACATGCTGTTAACGCTGCCCAATTTAGAATAAGTACGCATGTAAGTTGGCCCAATACCAAATGTTGTTTTTGACTTTTTTGCATAGGGATCATAAACCTCGGTATTTTCTCCCTCCCAAGCGATTGTAGTATCAACCATAATCTCAGAATCAGATAAAATTTCAATTGCCGAAATATCCATAAAACTATCTGGAGAGAGGATAATTTGACCAAAAAACTTAGATTCAGGCATAAAACTATCATTCGTGAAATATAACTTCCATTTATCCAAAGGCATTGGATTCACTTGTGCCGAATTTAAACGCTGAAACGACAATACATGCAGCGTTTCCAAGTCCATTTCTGACAGAGTATCATAAAAATCCGCGGCTTTATCTAAAATCCAATATTGCCTTACATTGTTTTTCTCATAAAAAGATCCCAATAAATTCAATTGCTCTTGGTAATAATCCACCGTTTTCAAATCGGCAAGACCAACCAATGAGGTTGCACTGTTTATATGATTTTCAATAATATCCCATTGTTCATTTGCATTATTCGCACGAATAATATTGCCAATTAACCTTATAGAATCTTTCAATTCTTGATATGTTCTGTCAATTTCAAAGGATGCATCAATCGGTTTCATATCTGAATCCTCAGAATTATAATTTTCAGAAATTGATTTGTATTCAAACATGGCATCAATGGCGTCCATAGACAATTGAAAACCCCTGTTATTGCTCATGTTTTTAGCCATTTTACCACAATACTTCACCACGGCCATCATCTGATACAAATAACTTTCGTCATCCGCCACATATTCGCGATCCATGCTGTACTTTACACTAAATGGGCGTATTTGTATAAATCGTATATTACTTTGACGCGAGCTTCCCAATTTTTGCATCCAGTCTTTAATGGAATTTAAATTTTCGTTAATGTTAGATGTTTGAATGGCTTCCATCAGCACCTCAACTGCTGCACTATCGGAATGGTTAACATGCAACAATTCATTTATCCAAAATATTTCTGCTACAGATTTATTGCAAATTACCCGAATGGTATTGCTGTCGTTGAGTATTACTTTGTTCAAGTTCAACTGCGATTCAATTGCAGACAACGTGCCAATTAAGGTCTCCATTGAAGCTGGTCCATAACCATCACAATGCACCAAGTTAATATTCTTTTTTGCAAAGGCATCTGGTGAAATTACAGGCATTTTTTTTCCTGATTGAGACAAGACATCCCCCGAAAAAAACAGGAAAACGATGCCTATTAAAGTTCTTATATTCATTGTTTATTGTGGTTGTATACGCTTAAACTATATTCAGTACTTGTTCTTTGATTTGTTCTAGTTTTTCCTTCATTCCAACGACCAATTGCTGCATCGGAAAATAATTACTTTTCACACCCATGGTGTTCATTTCTCTACCCATTTCTTGGGAAATAAAGTTCAACTTACGTCCGTTTGGATCGGTATTTAAGGTTTGAATGAAATAAGTAATATGCTGACTTAATCTCTGTTTTTCTTCCGCAATATCCCATTTATCCAAGTAAATGAGTATCTCTTGTTCCAGTCTATTCTCATCTAAAACATGTTCTTTCACATGTTCAACCACGTTTCCATAAACGCGTTCGCGTAAATTTTCGCGTCTGTCATCTTCATGATGTTCAATTTGAATTAAATCCGTTGAAATGGACTGTACCAATTCTAACAACTTTTGACCTGTAGCAGCGCCTTCAGTTTCTCTGAATCCATTTAAATTTTCCGCGGCCAAAATGGTCAAATCTACAATCTGTTTTTTTATGTCATCCGAAATTTCGCGCTCTGCATAGGTTATAACTTCAGGCGATTTTATTACTTCTCTAAAAACATCCTGTATTTCCACACCTAAATTTTGACTTAAATTGGTTAAAATGGCAAGATAATTTTTCGCAGCATCTTGATTCACAACAATAGATTGTGCCGCCCCTCCTTCTGTTTTGAATTTAATATTGTAAGAACATGATATGGTTCCCCGTTCAAGTTTTTCACCCAACAGCCTTCGCAACATGGGATCAACCTCATTAAAATAACGGGGTAAACGAATGTCGGCCTCAAAATACCGGCCATTTAATGCTTTTATCTCACACGAGGCAGAAAGCGCATCATTTTCAACAAATGCCCTTCCAAAACCCGTCATACTTCTAATTTTTCCCGCCATCTATCAGCGAAAATAAGCAAAAAAACCTCCTTTAGATAGTCCATCCATTTTCATTTAGAATTAAACATTGGGTTGCATTTTTAATCTTCTATTATATAAACAAATTGACTCCCAAATTCACAATCAAAATGAGTAATTTTGTTCAATCGAATAAGATCAAATATGCAAAAAATGAAACTTGCCATTCACTTGTTAATTTTTGGGGTTCTTGTAATTTTTGCTGTTAGTAACTGCGGTGATAATCCCTCCAAAGACAAACAGGATTCAAATACATCCGAAAAATTAGTATCTAATCCCAGCAGCCATTTTCAAACTGATTCTGCCTACCATTTCATTCAAAAACAAATCGATTTTGGATACCGAATACCTGGCACCAAAGAACATTTGGCGTGCGCACAATGGTTAAAACAAACGTTGAAAGGATATGTTGATACACTTTATTACCAAAATGGCAGCGCCGTTGCACCGGGTAACATAACCATTCCGGTTTACAATATCATTGGTTCCATAAATCCTAAAGCAATCAAAAGAATCATGCTCGCTTCACATTGGGATTCTAGACCTTGGGCTGACCAAGATGACAAAGACACCGAAAAGCCCATTTTGGGGGCCAACGACGGTGCCAGTGGTGTTGGTATTCTCATGGAATTGGCCAGAATGTTAAAGTCTAACT
>CAMAQS010000128.1 GCA_945860565.1 Chitinophaga pinensis
ATTACGTAGAAAACGCAAAATACAGGAGGAAAATATATAAATTTGTGTAATGGTTAAACCCCATACATCAGCTAAAAATCTCCTCTTAACTTTAGGGGGTCAATTTGCAGCGAAGTTAGGGGGTCAATATGAACGCTGTGTGCAATTAACATGATTGTCGAAAATTACAACAACGAAACACACAAATTAATATCGAGTGTAATACGGGGTTCTTTTATTCATCCTGCAAATCAAATAAAATCGTCTGAACACTATTTAAAAGATTAAGCGATTAACATGATTGTCGAAAATAATGACAATGTAACACACAAATTAATATCAAGTGTAATACTGGGTTCTTTCATTCATTCTGTAAATAAAATAAATCGTCTGAACACGATTTTAAAGATTAAGCGATTATCATGATTGTCGAAAAGGAGAACAATCGAACACACAAGATAATTGGATGTGCAATGCACGTTCATGCTACCCTAGGTAATGGTTTCCAGGAAGTGATTTACCGATGCACCTGAAGAAGAATTGGCTTAATACGAAAGTATACCGTGGTTCATTATCCAACCAACTTAGAGCCCAGTTCAAAAAGTGGATTGACAAATATTAAAGACCGTTATAAATATTATACCAACGTTGATGTTCAAGTTCATCAAGATGCAACGCAATTTAAAGTGATTTTACCACTGCTTAAAAAATCATGAAAGCAATAATCATTGAGGACGAAAAACTGTCAGCCGAACATTTAGAGAATCTGTTAAAAAGAATCGACGTTACCATTGAAGTGGTAGCGCGTTTCGACACGGTTAAAGGCAGCATTGAATCATTGAACAATGGAATTACTGCCGACCTTATTTTTATGGATATTCATTTGGCAGATGGCATTAGTTTCGACATATTTCCGAAGTTGTCGATTGATATTCCGGTTATTTTTACAACAGCTTACGATGAATATGCAATTAAAGCGTTTAAATTCAATAGCATTGATTACTTGCTCAAACCCATTGGCTTAACAGAACTAAAAACATCCCTCGAAAAATTTAACAAATTAAGTCAAGCCGCTCAAGCCATTTCATTGAAAGATATGTCGCTGGTTTATGATTCCATAAAAAAACAACACAAGAACCGTTTTTTGGTTAAAGTGGGGGATGGAATTGTTTCCTTAAAAGCAGAAGATATTGCTTATTTTGTTTCCGAGGATGGACTGGTGCTTTTGGTGACACAATTGTCTAAAAGATATCCTCTGAATTACTCCTTGGAAGAGTTGGAAGGATTAATTGACGAAGCAAAATTTTTCAGAATCAATAGAAAAGTCATTGTGAATATCAATGCCATTCAAAAAATTAGCAACTATTTTAATAGCAGACTTAAACTTACATTGCCCCTCCTTGGCGACGACGAATCCATCGTTAGCCGCGAAAGGGTAGGAGAGTTCAAAGAATGGCTCGATGCGTAAGTAATTCCTTACGGACTCACCAAATTGATGCTGATGTTAAAGTAAAGCGGATTCGTCAACGAATTTGTCATTACGTAAGGTTCATCGGAAAGCAGTCCAAAGGCGCGGTAAATTTCGTTGCCGTTCTTCAATCGGTCTACATCGTAGCGGTAGTTTATACGGTATCCTCCCTGAACAGACAGCCAAATGAAATCTTTCAATGAGCATTCATACACCAATCTCAAACGGATTTCACCTCTTCTGATTTCTAAATCCTCCGCACGGTATGCAGTATTTCGATACATTCTATACGATTGTCCTTCCAATTCATACCCAGCGAAAATCATATTGCGGGAATTGATGGTTCTACGAACGTGTGCTCGTGCAGGGAATAGAATTTCGGAACCCCATTTATTCTGAGCGTCCGTATAATTGAACATCACAATGGGAATGTAATTCAGTTCACCTACGCGATACGTACGGGCCAAACCAACACCCCATTGTTTGCGCTCTGACGGACGAACTCCATAAACCAAAGCTGCAGAATATTTTAAATACTTTGCAGGCATCAATTTCAAGTCGTAATCACCACTTAAATCTGCTGAACCCTGAAACAATAGAAAGCGGGTTTCATTGAACGGCTTGAAAATGGTGGTATTAAGTCCCATTGTGCGCAAACCGTTTTTCGACAATTCTGTTGCCACGGGATTTGCCACATATCCAACCGGGATACTTTGTTCTTGGATATTGTATCCTGTTTCCCAATAATTTGCCCCCATTTGCCATACCAAATTGGTTTTAGAAATCACCGGAATGTTGCAGTTGAAACGAATTCCTGTGCTGTTTTTAACATTGTATTCGTGTGCTGAACCTGTGTTTGCATTGTTGTTGAACGTATCCAAATTCATTTTGTATGCTGCCTGAAAATCATAACCAATTCCGATGAGTTTTTGCGGACTAAGGCCTTCAATTTTCGGCGAACAATAACGCTTGGCTCCGGTTTCGGCGAAACCTACTTCGTCGTATTGCGAGAAGTCTTCTTCTTCTGTGGGGGGATTCTGACTTTTATTGGCTGTGTCAACTTGAGCGTTTAGATGCACATTGACAGCAAAAAACGCAATAAACAGTCCAGTTTTTATTTGCGATTTGTTCAATAAGGATGGATTGAAATTCATTTTTGGTTTTGGTTGTTGGTTTGTGGTATTATCAAAAGGGACCTCCGTTTGGAAGCCCCTTCGTTTTATAGATAGTGTAAATTTTATTTCTTGGTTTTCACTTCCAGACGTTTCCAGATGTCTGTTCTGCCCAAGGCAGATACACCAATATATCCTCTGATTTCTAGTGTGTTTTTATCGGTCATTTTGATGGTACAACTGTAAGTACTTCCGTTTAAAGGGTCGTAGATGGTGCCCTCGTTCCATTCGTTGTTGCCGGCGTAAACAAAATCTTTTAGGTTGCGGTAACCTTTTAAAGGAACATTTTGCAATCCCGGATCTGGATTGTTTTTGTCGGTTTTAGGTTCTTTGGTATTGGGGTCAATAGGTTCTTTTAACCATACAATTTTGCCATAGTATTTGGAACCAATTTTTTCAACTTTCACACGGGCGCGGCCATTGCTGGGTTCCCACACACCAATTAAACGGTCGGCGGCGGCATCTTGATAAACAAAGGAAGACAACAATGTGGTCAAGGCCACAAAAAGGGTTAAGAGAATCGAGGTTTTAATGTTTTTCATAGGAATTTATTTTTTTATTTTACTAAATTATTTTTTGTTTTTGGGGGATATTTATTTGTAGTTAACGTCAAATACCAGGTCGGCAGCGAATGATAAATTGGCTTCAACATCATTTTTCAGGTCTGCATCCAAGACAATATAAAATTGGGTTTCTCCAAAGAATTCTTCGGCAGTTGCGGTAGCAGAAGGTTTAAGTTCAGCACTTTTTGAACCAGCGGGAACAGGATTTAAAAGGGCCAATTCTTTCATTTTAATGTCTTTATTGTCAGAAGCAAAGCTGAGTACAAATGAATTTATATTTTCCAAAGAAGTTGCAGAGTCTAGGCTGCGGATTTTGGCGCTTTTTAGGGATGCGGATTTAATGGTAGCACCTTCTTTGTAGTTTTCGCCCAACAATGTTTTTAAGTCTACTTTAAAGGTGTATTGTGCTGGGTTTGAGCCTGAGTAAAGCGGCCCTTCCAAGGAGAATTCAATATTATTTAATGCGATGCTTTGATTTTTCTCTTCGGATTTACATCCCCCAAAAAACAAGGCAATGGCAACAAAAAGTACAACACTTAAATTTTTCATAAGTGGCAATTTACATTCAAGATTTCAAATGTTACGCAATTTGTTAAAAATAATTTACAGAATGCGTAAAAATGTGCAACAAAAAGTTGCGATTTGTGCAAAAAAGCAAACGTTAGAACAAAATCCACCTCACCGAATCAACTCTAAAGCGGCTTCCATAGTGTGGGGTGTTGCTGAAGTACCATTGTTGTAGAATTTATAAATGACGAAATAGGTTCCACTTGGGCATTCTGGACCAGTATTCATAACTTGTCCATTCCAGTATTTTGAAGCATCGTCAATTTTTGATTGAGTTGTTTCATAAACTAGGGTGCCCCAACGGCTATAAATATAAATATCATAAAAGATGGGTTTTCCTTTAAATCCAATGCGATGAATTTCATTAAAATTGTCGCCGTTAGGTGAGAATACATTATATAACCAATATCCAATTTTGTAGAGATTTACTTCACGACACAAGGTGTCAGAGCAACCCATACTGTCTTTGACGGTTAAG
>CAMAQS010000129.1 GCA_945860565.1 Chitinophaga pinensis
TCTCCCCTATGGTCTTCCATTCTTTTTAGTAAAGTTTCAATGGCTTCTCTTCCATAATCGCCGGTTCCACCATCTGTTAATGAATACGCTTCATCTACAAACAGCACGCCACCCATGGCTTTATTGATTAATTCCGATGTTTTAATGGCTGTTGAACCCACATAACCACCAACCAAACTTTGACGATCACATTCTACCAAATGTCCGCGTTCTAGTATACCTAGCGCTTTGTAAATTTGAGCCAATATTCTGGCAACAGTGGTTTTACCCGTTCCAGGATTACCCGAAAATACGGAGTGTAAAGAAAATGTTTTACGAATGTCTTTTCCAAGGCTTTTGTAGAATCGCACCAGTTTCACCAATTCTTCAATTTCTTGTTTTACTTGATCCAAACCAATCATGCTCCTGAGCTTTTGAAGTGATTCTTTCAATAACTCTTCATCGATTGGAATATCTGGAAGAATGCGATTCTTTTGAGCAAAAATCTTTTCAAAATCTTCTTTTTCAACTGTAGATAGTACAGTTTCATCCAAAGTTTCAGGATGATCCAATTTCATGACCCTTAAACCAAGATTAATTTTGGCTTCGTCGAGCATAGAATTCACCAAACGCGCATTACCAAAGAATTTATCTCTTTCTCTGTAGCGGTCAACCAAAAACTTGTTTAGGCTAAAGGAGGCGGACTCAGACAGGTTGACGCTTCGTTTATCGGCGGCAAATTTTGCAATTTGCACCAATTCTTGTGGTGTATAATCTGGAAAATCGTATTGAACGATGAATCTGCTTTTTAATCCCGGATTCGATTCCAAGAACACTTCCATTTCACTCGGATATCCAGCCACTACAATAGCAATATCGTCGGAATCGGATAATTCTTTTAGCAATACTTCAATGGCTTCTTTACCGAAGTCTTTGTTGTCATCATCTTTGCGGGCCAAGGAATATGCTTCGTCGATAAACAATACACCATCTTTGGCTTTTTTAATGGCTTCTTTTGTTTTTGGCGCGGTTTGCCCGATGTATTCTGCCACCAAATCAGCACGATCTACTTCGTGAACATGTCCTTTTTTAAGCAATCCCAATTCTTTGTAAATTTTTCCAAGCAGTCTAGCTACTGTTGTTTTACCAGTGCCTGGATTTCCTTTAAATACGGCGTGGAGATTGATTTTATCGGATTCTGCAAAACCTTTTTCTTTACGTAGTGCTACAAATCGCAAATAATCAGAATATTCTCTAATTTTTTGTTTTATGGGGGATAATCCAATCAGGCTATCCAATTCAAGCATCACTTCTTCGAAATTGCCTTCTTTGGAAGCTTCAGCAAGTGCATGTTCTGCATTTAGCTCTTCATTCACATCATGAAAATCAGGAATTTCATATTGCGTCATGGGCAAAAAGTCATTGTCGTGGGCTTCGACAAAATCATCGCCAATTTCAAATGGAATGTGTGCCAGTAGGTGTCCCATGAAAACAATTTCCACATAATAATTGCCTCTCGCCCACGTTCCGATGATGTCAGACCCCCATCCCACAGAAATAGAAAATTCATCTTCGGTGGGTTTAATGAAGAATAATTTGGTAACACGTCCCTTCAGGTAACCCGTATTTGTACGGAAGTTAAACATGAGTTCCACAGGCAATTCTTTGGACCTGCGGGTCAGATTTTGTGCATTTAATTCAGCCCAAACGTATTTGGTGCTCATAGCGTTGAACACGGAGTAGTATTTGCGTTTTGTTGGATCAACGTTGTCGTCTGGTCCTTCGTACAGTTTTACTGTTTCTACTTTAAAATATGGATTAAAGGTAGAACGCACGAGACCCACATTTTCAACATAAAACGTTTTTGAGGCAATTTTTTGATCTCCTACCCATGCTTCCCAGCGGTAAATACCGGGTTTCCAATAGGATGCTGGAGTTTTCACACCCCACCCTTCGCGGATATATGCAATGGGTTCATCGGCGGAAATTAGTCTGTCACAATTCAAATCACACACTTCGTTGTTTTTTTCATCGAAGCACTTTAGGTGCATTTGCAAAGACCAATCTTCTTCATCGAACTTTTTATTGTAAATGGTAACTTCACAATACACATAACTGAGTTCTTGTTCTTCAAAAACGCAGCGGTATTTTTTGGTATTATAGGCCAACCATTCCGTACTGGAATAGGTTTTAATGTCTCGAAATTTATAATATCTGTTGTCCATGATGGATAATCTGATTCAAACTTATGAAAAAATGTGGTTTCGTTGTGTTGGATGTGGGAATCTGGTTCAAAATTCTACAAAGTGTACTGAATTCCGGTTGTAAATCCAATTGTATTCACTCCCACACCCAAATTGGCATGGTAACCTAAGCCTTTTAGGTAGCGGAGGCTAAAGCTGTGTTTAATTCCAATGACATTAAACTGGAATCCTCTTCCACCCTGACTGAAATTATAATTGGGTAAATTAGAGCCGTCTCCCTCTTCAATTACCGTGTTAAAATTGATATTGTTTACACCCAATGCAAAACCAGAATGTAAAGTCAAACTCGATAAACGCCATCTGTGAATATACCAATGGTAATCGAAAGAACCCAAAAAGGAATTCAGGCTTACATCGTAGTGGTATTTAGTCACTTCGTTTGGATTTTGAATGTCTGGATATTCCAAAGACGGCGTTTTTACTCTAGAGTTACAATAAATAAGACCAACACTTATGCGTTCACGAACATGGTATTGATATCCAATAATCTGGGGTGCCTGCACATCCATATCTCCTAAATTGGGATAATCGTATTTGAGTTGTTCCTTTAAACCTTTTGCAATTTCCTGCTGTACAAGGTCGTTTCCAACTCCATAAAAAAATGTAACGGATTGATTGTTAAATAAATTTGATTGCGCGATAGATATATTGTTGGGTTGGCTGCCGGATTGAAATCGCTGTGAAAATGCAGGTGTGGTGCATGCAAATCCCAAAAAACAAAGGGTTAAATTAATTGGTTTCATAAGTATCGGTGCAGTAAAATTATGTATTTGACTTGATTATATAACGTTAGATGTAAAAAATTACACGATTTTAACGTTTTGAAATAATTATTTGAATTTTTTGCAAATCTTTTTTGTAGGAATCCAAAAAACTCTTACTTTTGCACTCCGTTTCGGGACGACCTCGTAGCTCAGCTGGATAGAGCAACTGCCTTCTAAGCAGTAGGTCACAGGTTCGAATCCTGTCGGGGTCACCACCGCATAGCGGTAAACAAGTACCGGGGAGTAGCGCAGGCCGGTAGCGCACCTGGTTTGGGACCAGGGGGTCGCAGGTTCGAATCCTGTCTCCCCGACCAAAAAGCCTCGCATTTGCGGGGCTTTTTTATGTACCAATAATTTTGCAATTTTTCAGGAATTGCAGGATTTCCATCCCCAAAATAAAACATCCCCCAAAACTAAAAAGTATCAAAAGTTGCATAATGCAACCGTGTTTAGCAACCTAAGAATTAAACTGAAACGGCAATTTCGGCTTTACTTTTCCCACTTGTCGATGGAAGCAATCGCTACCCCGTTGCCTAACACATTGGTCATGCTGCGGCCCATATCGCAAAAATGGTCAATTGGTAGAATGAGTGCAATTCCTTCAGCAGGGATATCAAACATACTGCAAGTGGCTGCTACAATGACCAAAGAAGCGCGTGGCACCCCAGCGATTCCTTTAGATGTAAGCATGAGAACCAATAACATGGTTAGTTGTATTCCGTAATCTAAGGGTACTTTATAGGCTTGAGCGATAAATATAGATGCGAAGGTCATGTACATCATAGAACCGTCGAGGTTAAAACTGTATCCCAAGGGCAATACAAAACTGACTACTTTCTTTTTACAGCCGTAATTTTCCAACTCCTCGGTCAATTTTGGGAACACCGCTTCGCTGGAAGTTGTGCTAAATGCAACAAGCAAGGGATTTTTTAAGTGGGTAATTAATTTCCACAACTTATTTCGCAATATCCAAAATCCCACCAAAAGGATAATAAACCACAACAATCCGATTCCCAAATAGAAACTGGCCAAATAATATCCATATACGGATAAAATTCCAAGGCCTTTTGTTGCAATAATCGCGGTTATCCCTCCAAAAACACCAATCGGCGCCAACCACATTACAAAACCAACAATTTTAAGAATGGTTTTTCCCAATATATCCAACACGTTGATAATGGGTTTTGCTT
>CAMAQS010000130.1 GCA_945860565.1 Chitinophaga pinensis
ACCACGGTCTATTAAATCGGCAATGAGCAATGATTCAGCAGATTGATTGCTGAAAATGCCATTTAGTTCTTTCCTAAACGTCATCATCAGTTTCTCCAATTCATTTACAGTGGTAAGATGTCTATAATATCCGTCTTTTATGTCTTGGGGGATGTCTGGCGATTTGCGTTCCAATTTATAGTACCAAGAAACGGTAAAATTGCGTAGTTGTTCAAATTCAAATTTAGAAATGAGTTTCTGTTGTCCGAAAATGCGTTTTTCCTTTTCTAAAATGGTGCCCAATTCATTTGCAGGAGCATTGTTTTGAGAATATGCCACAATGCGTGGGTCTAAAAAAATGTTTCTCCCTGTAATACCGGACTTTAAATATAAACCATCCAACGAAACCGCTCGGCTCAATGCCACATATACTTGTCCTGGAGCAAATGACTTTTCCGCGTCAATAATGACTTTTTCTAAGGTAAGTCCTTGACTTTTGTGAATGGTAATGGCCCAAGCAAGTTTTAGGGGAAAATGTTTAAAGTTGCCCACTTCTTCTTGACTCACGGCATCGGTTACGGCATCAAACTTATACTTTAAGTTCTGCCAGTTATCTTTTTTAACTTCAATGAGGTCGCCATTTTTGGGATCTTCTACAACAATTACATCGGAATCCATGGACGTCACAATTCCAATTTTTCCGTTATAATATTTTTTCTCGCCGCTGATGTCGTTTTTGATGAACATAACCTGTGCCCCAAGTTTCAACGTAAGTATGGGTTCAATCGGGTATTGGCTTTCAAAAAAATCACCCGTAATTTCGGCTTGGAAATTTTTGGTTACGCCCTGTAGCGCCTCAAGTTTTTCTTTGTTTATGCGCTCCGTAGTGGAGTTATGACTGCATAAAATGACAAATCCATCTTCTTTTGGAACGAAATCGGGCTGATATCTTTCTTGCAGTATTTCATAATCGCTTTCTTCCAATGTGGCATTGCGTATGTTGTTCAACAAAGAAATAAATGTTCTGTGGGTTTGACGATAAACTTTATCGAGTTTTAGCTGTAAAACGTTTAAATCTGCATATGCTCGGGAGTCGAAGAAAAATTCAGAATCATAAAAATTGTCTAACAACGGTTTTTCATTCTGTTTTACAACAGGTGGCAGTTGATATAAATCCCCAATTAACAACAATTGAACGCCGCCAAATGGGAGTTTGCTTCTTCTACTAAACCGCAATGATTCGTCGATGGCGTCAAATAAATCGGCACGAACCATGCTTATTTCGTCAATCACCAGTAGGTCCAAATTCTTGAATAAATCAAGTTTGATTTTTGGATAACGAAAATGAGATTGCAACATGGGAATGTTCTGAGCCTGATTCGGATCCACTTCGTGCATGGTTGGCAGAAACATGCGCGTTGGCAAGCCAAACATGGAATGAATGGTGCTTCCGCCTGCGTTAATGGCCGCAACACCTGTAGGGGCAACCACCACGCACTTTTTTTCTGTATCTTGCAATACGCGCTTTAAAAAGGTGGTTTTCCCTGTGCCGGCTTCTCCCGTAAGGTACACATTCCTTCGGGTGTTTTCAACAATGTCGAAGGCGATTTCGGCTACAGAGATTTCAGAATTCACAATTCCACAAATATAATCAATCACAAGCCTTAGTATTTATGTCACTCTTACATTTCCCTATTTTTTATTTGCAATTATTTCAACCTTTTTACCACATGCATTTGTTAAGTTTGTAAAAGTGAACAACCGCAGGCATTTCTCTCTATATGAAGTAACAAATAGAATACAAGATGTTGTCAATCAGGTGTTTAAAAATCAGTTTTGGGTAAAAGCCGAAATAAACAAACTCAATTTTCATAAATCTTCAGGACACGCATATCCTGAACTGGTTGAAAAACAACAGGATAGGATAGTGGCGGAAATGAGAGCCAGTATATTTAGACAAGATTTTCAAAGAATTCAACGCAATTTCGAATCCATCCTCAAAGAACCTTTGAAAGATGGAATCACGGTTTTACTCTTGGCCCAAATTAACTTTCACCCCATTTATGGACTTTCATTGACCATTTCCGATATAGATCCTGCCTTTACTTTGGGCGAATTGGAGCGGGAGAGATTGGAAACCATGAGCACATTAAAACAATTGGGAATATTTGATCTGAATAAACAAAAAATGCTGCCATTGCTGCCAAAAAGGATTGCGCTTATCTCAATGGAAAATTCAAAAGGATATTCCGATTTTATGCAAGTATTAAATCACAATCAATGGCATTATTCATTTTATACGCATTTGTTTCCTGCAACGCTGCAAGGCGATAAAGCCATTACCACCATCATAGCACAGCTCAATAGAATAAAGAAGGTGTTGCACCATTTTGATGCGGTTGCCATCATTCGTGGAGGTGGTGGAGAAGTGGGAATGTCCTGTTTCAATAATTTGAGCCTTACGAAAGCCATTGCAGAGTTTCCGCTACCCATTTTTACAGGCATTGGACATTCTACCAATGAAACGGTAGCAGAAATCATATCCTTTAAAAATGCAATCACACCTACACAACTGGCCGATTTTTTCATTCAACGCTTTCATGATTTTGCCGTGCCATTGCAAAAACTGACCGAAAAAACACTTAAACTATCCATTGAAATGATTCGCTTCCAACATAAGGAGCTCAATTATTTGGCGGGTTCATTTAAGTCTAGCACTCAAATATTAATCCAATCGCATCGATTTAAAAATACTCAAATTGGAATTGGTTTAAAAAACGCCAATAAACACAGTATTTTTAACCAACATCAAAAACTGCAATCCCAAATTCAAATTTTATCCAACCAATCAAAATGGGCACTTTTGATATATCATCAATCATTGATAAAACAAAACAACCAATTAATGATTGTCCCCAAATCGTTAAACCTAATTAAACAAGAACTGTTGCAAATGGAGAAATCAGTGGAGCTGTTGAATCCAACAAATCTTCTGAAAAGAGGGTACAGCTTCGCCACAATTAATGGGGCGTTAATTCAGTCCATTTCGCAATTAAAACAGGGGGATTTAATCGAATCTCATTTTGCCGATGGAATAGCCAAAAGTATCATAGAATCAAAAGAAAAATATGAAAGATAAATCATTAAACTACACAGATGCTTACAATGAACTGATTGATATAGTTCAAGAAATTGAAGCCGGTAATATTTCAGTGGATACGCTTTCCGAAAAAGTAAAACGCGCCGCCATATTGATCAAACTGTGTAAAGAGAAATTAACCCAAACAGAAGTAGACATTGAAGAAATATTGAAGGACTTAGAAGGCGACACGGACGCATAATTTTTAAAATTTTACTTGTTAATTCAAAATAAGCATCGTAATATTGCAATGTAACAATTGAGATATGAAACTAAACGAACTTAAATCCATCCTAGCCACCATTGAAAACGTGGAATTTGAACTTCCATCAGGAGAAATGGTAGAAACCCATTTTCATGTAACCGAAGTTGGACAAATATCAAAACACTTTGTAGACTGCGGAGGAACGCTCAGAACTGAAAGAGTGGTAAACTTCCAACTTTGGGTCGCCAACGATACAGATCACTCCCTAAAAGCTCCAAAACTGCTTAAGATTATAGATATTGCCGAAAATATGTTGGGCATTCAAAACGATGAAATTGAAGTAGAATACCAGCAAGATTCTATTACAAAATACGGGTTGGATTTCAACGGACAGCATCTTGTACTCACTTCAAAACAAACCGCTTGCCTCGCTTCAGATGCCTGTGGAATTCCTTCCGAAAAACTACCTGCAAGCAAAACAAGCGGCGCTGTATGTTGCACACCCGGTGGTGGATGTTGTTAATTATAGACTCAATCGATAGAGCATTTAAAATACACGTTAGATTGAAGTTTAATCTTACGGAATTCTAATTCTACTTCTGGTTCAGGAGCTGCATTACCGTCAATGTCCATCGAAACATTTTTACTTCGATAATTAATTGCTTCCATATACATGGGTGAATTGTCGTTTTCATTAATAACCAAGGGTTTACCAGCCTTTTCACCAATGGCCCCCAATAAATAGTCTACCTTTTCTTTGGCGTTTTTGATGGCCTTGATTTTTACTTCCTTTTTCAATTGTTCCATTCGAGAATGGTTTACCCTCTGAATGTAGGCGTCTTTTATTTC
>CAMAQS010000131.1 GCA_945860565.1 Chitinophaga pinensis
GTAAATGTGTTTGCTTTTTTGTGGGGATAACAATCGTTTCTAACTGTTATTTGAAAAAAGTAAATAACATCCTTGCTATCCATACGGCAATGGTTTTAAGTATTGCGATTCAGAAGGTTACCCTTCGAATTGATTTTTGTAAGCACGAAGGATGTGATTTTCCAAGGCGATTACTGCAATAAGGACCAACATCTCAATAGAAAAATACGCAATTTCCAACGATGTAATGTGCTTAAATTTTGAGATAAGGATTAATGCAAGTGCAGCACAGTAGATTGAATTCATGAGCACAATATTTTTCAAATAATAAAGATAACCTCTGTAATAGAAAAAACTGTCCATAAGAATAATTGCAAACATGATACCCAACAAGTTGCGACGGAGGGTAAATGGAAGGGTGAAGTGCTCAGGTAAAAGGTTGTATAACAACAACATGCTTGCTAAAGATACAAAAGCACCTATTCCGTCAATCAAATAAATAAGTTCTGGTTTTTGAATGCACTTCTGTGTGAAATTATCAATAAATGAGTTCATCTTTTATTGGTATTGAAGTTGGGATTTATATCTTCTTCACAAACTCACTTTTAATCGCCATACCTCCAAATTCTTTGATTTTGCAATCGATGTTGTGATCGCCTTCTACCAAGCGGATGTTGGTGATTTTGGTACCCACTTTGATGGATTTGGCAAAACCTTTTACAGGTAAATCCCTAACAGTCATAACGGTGTCGCCAGAATGTAAAATTACCCCATTCGCATCTTTTGCAACGATTCCTTCCGAAGCCAAATTTTCAGCGGCTACAGTTTCTGGATTCCAAACGTGGTCGCATTCTGGACACACCATATTGTCGCCATCTGGATAAGGATATTCGTAGTTGCAGTTAGGGCAGGGGGGATTTAGTTCTTCGGACATAGTGGTAAGTATAGATTGCAAATGTGACGGCAATTATCGGCTATTCCAAATTTTACATGGATATAGTTGGGGAATTTGCAAATAAGGAAATTCGAAATGGTGTTTTTAGCACCAAGAATATGGAAATGTTATTTTGTTTGGGGGATGCTTGGGTTGACAATTTTTGTGAGCGGCATTTCATCAATGTTGTCTTCGAGAACGGCACAGGTAATGCTGCCGGAATTGGTATTGTAATAAATGAAAACGTTTTTGCTAATTGTGGCTTGCCCAAAGATTTTTAGTGGCGCTTTGATGGTGTAAACGCCTTTTTTTAGTTTGTATGTAAATCGGCCTCTCAATGGCAGTTCTTCTTCTCCAGATTTTAAAATTGAAATGGTTTGAAAATCGGGTTTTAAAGTAATGCGTATATTGAAGTTATCCGTTTTACCGGTGTAAGTGCCGATAATTACAGTGTCAGTTCCAACTACATCTTGAGCCATTAGATAATGGCTATTTAGCAAGAAAAAACATCCCAACACAAAACTCAACATCGTTTTCATGCGGTAAAAATAATAAAAATTCTAAATTAAATGGGAGTTTCTTTTGTTTTTGGGGGATGGGGAAGTGGTTAAGGATATATTTGAAATAATCCCTTGAAGGGGCAAATCAGAAATTTCATGAATCCACAAGCTCCAACTTACAACGTCATTATCGGTAATTGCCACTTGTATTTCAAGCCAAGTACCCTTATCGCCAGTACCGAGCCGGTGGCTAAAATGGTGCTGAAAGTAAGTGGCATATCAATCGATTGGAAGAGTAAAAACAATAACCCACCAATCAATGAAGCTGTGGCTACCAATTCCCGACGCAAAATCATGGGGACTTCATTGCAAATGATATCACGGATTAGTCCACCTAAAATCACACTCAACACCCCAAAAACCAAAGCAATGCCCGGATTTAGATTCTCTGCCAAACAAATGCGCACCGCTGAAACCGTAAAAAATCCGATTCCCAAGCTGTCGATTACAAAAATGAAATTCTTGATTTTCGCCAAACGGTAACGCATAAAAATAGCGACCAGTGTACCCGCTAAAACCGCTAAAATATATCGTGGATCATTGACCCAACTCAATGGATAGTGCCCGATAAAAATGTCGCGAATGGTTCCTCCTCCAAGTGCGCTGACACCAGCAATAAAAGCCACACCGAATAAATCAAGTTTCGCTTTTACACCCATCAATGCACCACTGATTCCAAAGAAAAACACGCCAAATAAGTGTATTAAAGTACTGTATTCCATTTTTTTATAAATTAAAAAACCCGACAATTAGCCGGGTTTTGTATTGGTTCTGTGTTGACAGTTACTGTTTCTAAACCACCGGCTTGCTCAAGAAATCTCCGCAATGTTTGCACATCTTGGAATTGGTTTTCATACAAATCATGTGATTTTTTTGTAACATGCCGCAAAGATAAAACAGATGATTGTATTTTAAGACAATTATCGATGAAATGTCAAATTTTAAGGCCGCAAGTTCTTTGTATGGTTTTGTTTAGTATATTTCGACTTAAACTATCCCCCAAAACAATGGAAAAACTAAGCGCAACCACAAATGCCCTAAATTGGTTTGAAATACCAATCACAGACGCAGAAAGAGCCCAAAAATTTTATGAAAGGATTTTCGACATCCAAATGTCTGTCATAGACATGATGGGAATGAAAATGATTATGTTTCCTTCACAAAGTCCAAAATCGGGCGGCGCTTTGGTGAAAAGTGAAAGTCACATTCCAAGTCAAACAGGATCCATCATATACCTAAATGGAAATCCCGACCTACAGCTTGTTCTCGACCGCATTCCAGCCGCCGGTGGAGAAATTACCATGCCCAAAACATTCATCGATTCTGAAACAGGCTACATGGCATTCTTTATAGATACCGAAGGAAATTTGGTGGGATTGCATTCCAGTCCATAACAGTCTAAGGCCCAATATATTGCTTAAAATAATAACTGTAAATGCCGGCGGTCCATCCAAAAAATGCCGGCATTTCGTATTCGTTAACTACAGAAATACTTCCGTTGTGGGCATTGTATTTTTCCCAGAATTTTCCTGTTTTTGAAAATTGGGACTCTACCGTTTTGAGGTAATTCTGGTTTATACGAAACCGAATTTCTGAAAGTTCTTTTTGTTGTTTGTTAAATATTCCTTCGTAGTTCTGAATCCCCTCGCTTACAATGTAAGTCAAACAAGGCCATGCATTGGGTTGGTTCCACTGGGTATTCCAGATTACCCTATTTTGCGCAGAATCTTGCCCAGACCGCAATAATGTTTGCACGCCACCAGCACCCATAAAACGTTGGCTGTGTGATAACAGCGCAACTCTGGTTTTTATGTTTTGGGTAGCCAATCCCACAAAATAAGGAAAAAATTGAGCAGCATGAAGTCCTTGCAGTTGTTTCGCACCGGAAAAGGCAAAATCGTAAAACAGACCGGTTTCTGAATTGTACATGAAGGAATAAATCATTTTTTTGCGGTAATTGGCGGTTTTTTGCCATGCTTTCGACGCGGCTTTTTCTCCAAGTAAAGAATAAAACTTGGAGATGTTTTGTTCACTTTGAAACAACAAACAATTGAGGTCTATTGCGGCTACATCGTAACAGTGTGCGTTAAATCTTGGAGTGAAATCCCAGCCACTCTCGGCCTCGGCAAGCATGTTTCCAGAAAGGATTTTTGCAGCATATCTATTCATATGGTCTAGGCTGTCGCTCAAATGGGCAAACGGTTTTCCCAGCCGTTGTTTTAAAAAATGCGAAAACTTTTTGATAAAAACGCTATCTGCATTATGCCCATAGTGGTTTAATCCGTACATGGGTTGTCCTGTTGGATCGCAAAAGAGTGCATTTTTATACTGTTTTTTAGAAGATACTTCTACCAAAGTATGAAACGGTTGAAAACGGTTTTTCATCCACCAAGAGTGTTCTTTTACTACTGCATTCAGCGCCCTTTTAAGCCAAACCGTGTCTTGTAAATACGGATAAATTTCGGAAACCATGGCCGATAAAAACGGTGGCTGACTGCGATTGGTCATAGAAAAGCGATTGGCATTAGGCACAAATCCAAACCGTTCCACCAGATAGATGAGGTTGTCGCAATTGTTTTTGGCTTGCATAAAAAATGAATCTTTCAAATTTCCCTTTTCGGCCAACGCAAGCAGCCCTACATTTATAAAATACGTA
>CAMAQS010000132.1 GCA_945860565.1 Chitinophaga pinensis
GCCAAAACCATTGCCAAAGTTACCCAATCGCGCATCATGCCACCGTGGCCGGCAGATCCAAATTATTCACACTTTTTAGGTGAAAATAGACTTACGGATGCCCAAATACAAACCATTCAAAATTGGGTGAAACAAGGCTGTGCAAAAGGCAAAAATCCCAATGAGTTATTGGCAACAGTTAAACCATTCCAAAGTGCGTTGGGCGTGCCAGATATGGTGTTAGATTTGGATACGGTTTCGTTGAAGCAAGATGGCAGTGACCGATTCTTTTTGTCGGCCGTGTCGCGACGAATTGCAGAAAAAAAATATGTTAGAGCGGTTGAAATAATTCCTGGTGAACGCCGGTTAATGCATCATTTTAACGGACATCTGATCAATTACGAAAAGGGTAGTAAACGAAATTTTGCCAATGGAAGTGTTAAAGTAGAAATTACAGATGGTAAACAAAAACAGAATATGGAGGCATTGAACTTATTGACAGACAACGGACAGTTGCCGGAACGGGTGCATTCTGTGGTGAATTACTTGCCTGGGGTGAGTGGTGTAATGTATCCAGAAGGAATAGGAACTTTTCAACTTTCAGAAGAATTTACCATTATTGGCAAAGATGTTCATTATGGACCATCCCCCAAAACCGTCGTCGATAAATCGAAAATTAATTTGTTTTTTACGCAAGTTCCACCCAAACGCGGATTGGGAGAAATTATGTTGGGAACAAACGGTGTAAGTAAAATTGTGCCACCGCTGCGCATCCCCCCAAATAAAATATCTACCCATACCACAGAATTTTTGGTTCCTGAGGATATTTCAGTGCTTACAGTGAATCCGCACTTGCACCTATTGGGAAAATCTATCACCGCTTTTGCAGTGAAACCCAACGGCGATACCATTAAGATAATACACATTCCAAAATGGGATTTCCGATGGCAGTTTTATTATACTTTTCCGACAATGTTGAAGATTCCAAGGGGAAGTGTGATTAAAGTAATTGCGGTTTTCGACAATACAAGTGCCAATCCGTTGAATCCGAATAAACCACCAAAAGAGGTAGGGGAGCGTTGGGATTATGGGGGATCGAGTATGCGGGCCAGCGACGAAATGTTTCAATTTATCATCACTTATTTGGGATATCAAATGGGCGATGAACAAATTTCTTTAGATCCAAAAAAATGAAGATTGTAGAAATAAGCAGCAGAGATATTCAGAGCATATCGCAGTTTCATGGCGTGGTGGATGTGGTTTATGCCAATGATACGAAGTTTATTCCTTATTTAACGGACGACATCGATGCGATTTTCAATAAGGAGATAAATCAAAATTTCAAAAAAGGAGTCGCACAGCGTTGGGTGGTTTTGGGGGATGATAAACGGCCTGTTGGCCGAATTGCCGCGTTCTACGTCCGCCGAAAAGGCAAATCTGTGGGTGGTTGGGGATTTTTTGAGTGCATCAATGATCTTGAAGTCGCAAAAGAAATGATTGAAACTGCCGAAAATTGGTTGCAGGTGCACAAATGTCAACGCATACAGGCACCCATTAATTTTGGTGACCGCGATACTTTCTGGGGATTGATGATTGAGAATAAAGGAATTCATTCTTATCAAGAAAACTATCATCCTGTATATTATAAAGAAATGTTGACTTCATTGGGCTATGCTACAGACTTTGAGCAAAGCACTTATGAGATTACTGACGATACCTTTAATAAGGAACGTTTTGAACGCATTGCAGAGCGTACTTTAGGCAATTCGGAGTATGAATATCGTTGTTTAGAATTTGGCAAATTGCAGCAATTCGCCACCGATTTTACAACGGTTTATAAAGATGCTTGGTCGTTTCACGAAGACTTTGAACCTTTAGAAGTTTCAAAAGTGTTGGAGAGATTCAAGAAGATGAAACCGGCCATCATTCCATCGTTGGTTGTTTTTGCTTACCACAAAAACGTTCCGATTGGATTTTATGTCAATATTTTGGAGTTAAATACGCTGTTTAAAGAGTTCGGAGGGACGTTGAATCTAGTGAATAAGTTAAAGTTTATGATGCGGAAAAACACGCTCACACGCATCAAAGGTGTGGTGTTTGGCATTGTTCCTTCACACCAGAATAAGGGGGTAGAGGCGGGATTAATTATGAAAACATACGGTGAAGCGAAGAAATTGAAAAAAATTACGAGCATGGAACTGGCATGGATTGGTGATTTTAATCCTAAGATGATCAGTATGTTAACGGCAATGGGGGCAGTACCGATTAAAAAACACATCACTTATTTCAAAGAAATAGTGTAAATACTTTTGCAAATTTAATTTACAAGAATTACCTTTGCAGTCCCTTAAACAACAAGGGGAATGATTCCGTAGCTCAGTTGGTAGAGCAATACACTTTTAATGTATGGGTCCTGGGTTCGAGTCCCAGCGGGATCACAAAAAATAAAGCGGCAATTAAGCCGCTTTTTTTGTGCCGCTGGACGAGAAGTTTATCCCGATTGCAGCGCAGCGGAATATCGGGAAGTCCCAGCGGGATCACAAAAAACACCAAAAATCCCCAATAAATTACGGGATTTTTTTATGAAAGTAGAAATTTGGTTTTTGTTGGTCGCATTGAACAATATTTTATTATTTTGCTTGTTGTATTAAACAAAATTCATCAATATTGTTTAGTGAATTAAACAAAACGAACCATGTTTGTTACCATTAAACTTTGAACCCGATTGTCTGGGTTCCAATCAATTTCTATCAAACAATTAAAACCCCATTCCTTGAAACCTTGATTCAACGGAATGGGGTAGTTTATGGTTAAAAGAGCGTTTATATAGTTAACAAAATTGCATTTTCAATGATCCGCATGGCGATTATTGTCTAATTTTTTGGCTCTAATTTTTCGTATAAATAGTCTGGCAGGGAAACCAATGCACTTTCTAACTGCGACTCGTTTGCTTTTTTATCGGATTCGTTTTCTATGTAATAATTAAAATTGAGATAGAGATAATAAATGAGAACCCGGTTGTAATCGTCTAGGGCAGGGTCTGCAATCATTTTCAAAAATTCGACTTTTATATCTGCCAAATTTTTCGATTCGGAAATGGCCCTTCCAGTGCGGTTTATTCTTCCATAGTAATGATTTTTGGATGGGTTTTCAACTCTTAGCGAAATTCCTATAATCAAATCCAATACGTTTATATCCAATTCCTCTATTTCTCGGATATATGTCTGCCTTTTCGCATAGGCGTAACTGCCATCTATCATTCGAGCAAACTTATCGTTCATAATGTCTAAATGCGACCTTAAAAAAACTTCCCAATTGGTGGTTTCTGCCGAAAGCATGGCAATGTTTAATGCATGTTCTCTGGGTGATTTGTCTTGACTGCAAAATCCACTTTGAAAACATCGTGCAAATGGATTGCGGCAAGGGCAAGAATACGTTCAAGAATAAATCCCTAATGTTGTTTCATATTTCAAATCCAAAAGAAAAACGGATTGCATTCCATCGTCAACTTGATTTACCCTCAGGGGAATACCGTCTTGTGGTGTTCGACGATTATAACTTGCCCTATTTTACAGAAAGTTTCAACGTGAATTGAGGTTTACCAGCGCAGTTTAAAACGCTTGATGGAAGCGGTATTTTTGTCGTTCACCACGGCTGGTTTCCACAACGGCGATGCCAACATCAAACGCATGGCCTCCTGTTTAACCGATTCACACCTGCATTGGGTTTCTATTACATTCACGTCTGTTACTTTTCCTTCTGCCGATATCGATAAATCCATCAGCAAATAAGTGCAGTTTGGAAGGTTATCACAGGTTTTAGAATAGTTAAAATTGGCACCGATATATTCCAACAACGCTGAATCTCCGCCTATAAACGAAGCACTTGGCGCTATTACTATTACTTTTTTGCCGTCCATATCCTTGAATTTGTCTTCTTTCCACTCCTTATTTTCGTTGGTAACCTGAGCGCTTAAAGGCAGCATGACAAATCCAAAAAATATCAAAAATAGATTCAAGTGTTTCATTGGGTTCAAATTTACACAATCTTCGCAAATTCCTTTCAACCCGAATACACATCCCCCAAGAACAAAATAATCCAAATTCATTAATGTGAATTGTAAACTTTAAAAATAGAGCTGTTCTTT
>CAMAQS010000133.1 GCA_945860565.1 Chitinophaga pinensis
CCAATGGAAGAAAACTGGTGCCGATGGACATCAAGTACTCCAATGACGGTCTTCAATACTATATTTGTGGATACGTGATAGACCAAAGTCAGAATTTGAATCCATGGCTACTTATCTTAGACACCAGTGGCACAGTTTCTCAAAGTAAATATTTGGGAAACAACGGAATTTTTACACGGATTTTAGAGTTTAATGATACCTTAATTATTTGCGCAGGAACGTTGTGTAATTCAGTGGCATTTAACGTAAATAAAACTTGTTTTATAAGTGCATACAATAAAAATGGCATTCTAAGATACCAATATTCAATGCCTAACTCAGCATACAACACCTATTTTGATTTAATAAATGACATTGAAAAGGTAGAAGATGATTTGGTAATAGCAGGGACTTATTCTAAAACTTGTAGCTCTACAAGTTTTGCCACAGATGTTAGAATTCTATTTTGTTCAATGGACCCATTTAATGGATCCGTAACTTGGGCAAAAACTCCAGATAAAGCTGGCACAGATCAATTTACGACCCCAAATTTATTAAATCACAATGGTAACATAATTATATCTATTCAAAACACTAGAAGTAGTCTTGTTAACCACAGAGTTAGTGTCTCTGAATTTAATTCTGCGGGCATTTTTCAAGTTTGTAAAATGTTAGGCACTACAAACACTATCAATTGTACAAATAATTCCTCATTAAATTGGCAACATTTACAAGATTTACAAACTTCAAATAATGGAGATATTTTAGCTTATGGTAAATTTTTACGCCCAAATTCCAATATTCCTTGGTCTTGTGAATTCGATTTATCAACTTCAAGTGTAAATAATGGACATTTATACAAAACTGATTTTCAAATGTCAAATGCCGATTTATATTCTTATACCTTAGATTCTGCCTATTTCTGCACTTCTCTTTATGCAATATATCCACTTTTTACTATTCACAACGGTTCAAAAATGGCAAACAACTATTTCTTATGGAGTACACTGGATAAAATTACTCCTTTTGGAATTCCTGTTGTAAATGAAAATTATAAGTCTTGGTTTATCAACTTCAATAATAGCGGAAGTTCAACATATCAGAGCCTAAATTTTTCTTTAAATGTAGGCTGTCCTGATTGGATAACTGATTCAATTACTTTAATTCCTTTAATTTTGAATTCAAATACCAATTTGTCTATTAGCAAATATTTTCTTCCGTTTACACAAAATACAGACAGCGATCAAGATATTTGTCCACCCTCTAATCCATGAATTTGAAGGTCGAATAATTTTAAATATTTATGAAAAACGTTTTATTAATTATTCTATCATTGTTTATTGGACATTCTGATGCTCAAACTGCTGGTGGGATGATGTACCATGAGGTTACCAAAGACACAGATATTGTGGTACACATGAAAATTTACAGAACTTGCTCAGGACGGATGATAATTACCAACACTGGATTTTGGACTTATTTCAAACTCGATCAAAATGGAAATAAAATCACAAACAAGGTACCAGAAAAGTTTTACAAAAAACAAATTTCTATAAAAACCGTTTCACTGCCTTGCAATGGATCCATAAAAAATTGCAATCCTGTCAATACGTATGGGGGTACACAAGGTATTGAAGAGCATTATTTTATGGACACATTAAAAAAGACCGATACCGGATTCTATAAAACATTGATGCTTGCACTGAAATTCAACAAACCCATTGAAATTGCTATGAATTATGAATTAAGAAATTCCAAAATAAGGAATAATGCCCATTCTAATTTTGGTATGACCAACTTTGTTTATATTGGAAACTTATTAAAGTGCCGGTCCTTCACCAATCATTCACCCATTCCTACGATTAATACTCCGACATATTTTGGTTTAAACCTAAATTATTCACATACTTTTGGCGCTTTTGATGATTTCAATGAAAATGACCCCTTTATTGTTCGACATGTTAACGGGAACAACAGTATTTTTGCAGACACATTTGTATCTTATCTCCATCATATAAAAAAATACTATTTACCAGCGTATTGTATTCCACAAAACGATGGGTTATGTGCCCCAAAACCCAAAAACAATCCACCAATTGGATTCTATATTGACGAATTAACCGGTCAGGTCATTTTCAATACCGCTGTCATGGGATATTTTAACAATGCAATGGAAATATTAGAGTACCGATTAAACTCCAACAATCAAAAAGTTCTAATAGGCACTTCCATGTATGAAGCTCAATATTACATAGATACACCTTCCTTGGGCAATAATTCTCCTGTAATTTCCGCACATGATGCTTATACTGTTCTTATAGGAGACACGCTCAAGTTTAATATTTCGGTGACCGATGCCTTACACAAAAACCAATCCAAAGCAGATACCGTTTATTGTAATTGGAATGGGCAACATCCAAATATGAGTGGCAAATATGTGAACACCAATACCCGGAACAAAACCGTGGCTTTTTCTTGGGCTCCCGATTCCACCCTGCTCTCGCCAAATCCTTACCGGTTTAATATCTTTGCCTCTGACCGGTATTGTCCCATTCCCGCTGCTGCCTCCAAGCAGATTCTTCTGTATGTTAAAAAGAAAGGTTCCTTTTTGGCTTCCATTGGCAAAAAACGATGCAATCGCATTCCCCTTGCCTCTTCCACCTCCATTGCCAACGTAAAAGCCACATGGACCATCACCGATTCTGCTTCTAGAACCGTTTACACTTCCAACAAATTCAACGATACCTCCAGCATTCTTCAACCCGGTAAAGTCTACATTCGCTTGTCATTAGATCACCCCGAATATGGCTTTTATGCCTTTTTAGATAGTCTGGTTTTGCCGTCGTTTCCACGTGTTTCGTTGGTTCCAAAACAAAGCATTTGCAATCATCAACCCACCCTATTTCAAGTAAAACCCGCTGGATTTACTGGTTCCACGAAAGTAAATGTGTGGACCACTGCTTCTTCTGTTTTGTGGGATGACAGCTCCGATGTGTCGTTTACCTTAGATAGCAATCGCTCGATAATTTATGTAAAAGCTTCCGATTCACTCAATTGTGCCTATTTCGATTCGTTTTCGTTTGTTATAAATCCAATGCCGGTATATTCCTTGCTAAAAACACCGTGGATTTGTGAAGGCTCCGATACCTTGCACTTGTTGCAGTTTGTGCAACAAAAAGACTCTTTAAGTATTGCATTTTCTGCAAATGGGAACTGGGTTCAGGATTCTGTATTGTATGCAGACCGTCTGTCCAACACAAACAAAAACCCAACGGTAACCGTCACTTTAAAAACCCAGATGGGTTGTATATCCCACAATTCATTGGAGTTTTCCTATCAACCAAAACCACACTGGGTTGCCGCCGATACATCGCTGTGCCGAAATACAGCACCCATCTATTTTGATGATATCATATCCCCCGATTCCCTGTTTGCAAAAAATGCAGTTCGCATTTATGCGATAACGGCACCTTCCCAAACGGCTCTGAATCAGTGCTTAAAAACCTCTGGTTTGGGACTTGTATTTTTGTTTTTGGGGGATGGCAAAAGTGCAGACTTCAACGGTTTTTACTCCTTTGGAATATCGGTGCAAGATAAAAATAGCGGGTGCATTTGGTTGGATACGCAGTATGTGAATGTAAAACCAGAGCCTCAGTTTAAGTCCGCCGACCAATGGTGTTTTGGAAAACCCGTACAGCTCGACACACTGTTGTTTGAGGATGTAAACAATGTTGTCACCCAATCTAGTTGGATATCCTACAACAAACAACCCACTGCAACGGAATTGACGCAGTATGCCATTCAAAATGAGCAGGTAAGTGCAACTACCCCTCACGGACAATGGGAGGCGCTTGTTACGGCAAAACGCGATGGATGTTTACATTCAGATACGTTGAGGTTGAGCATTCACCAAAAGCCAACTGCAGACTTTACAATGGTTCCGGATAGTCTGTCAGGTATAAATTCTGCTTATTTTGAGTTTACCAACACCAGTTTCATCCCGGATGAACCGGCAGTGTACGAGTGGGATGCGGGAGTAAAAGCATCCAACGCAAAAAGTAAAAGTACGAATTTCAGTTATTTATACGACAAATTGGTAGCAAAATACGA
>CAMAQS010000134.1 GCA_945860565.1 Chitinophaga pinensis
TTTGTTAGGTTTATGGAAAGACAAAGTGTTCATTTCATCAGATTTTGATTCTACATTGGATGCATTTAAGGAATATACCAAATGAAATTCCTTGTAGATACTCATATATTATTGTGGCATTTAGAAGACAGCCCTAAACAATCCGAAACAGTAAAAAAAGAACTTCAAGACTCTAGCAATCAAATTTTTATAAGCCAGGCCTCAATTTGGGAAATGTCCATTAAAATCAGCCTCGGAAAATTGAAAATTCCAGTGCCTTTTGAAGATTTGCTCTTTCATTTGGAACGATCGGCTTGGGCCATACTGCCAATTCAAAACAAGGACATTTTGAGACTTTTAGACCTTCCCTACCATCATTCTGACCCGTTTGACCGCATCATCGCTGCCCAATGCCTAAACCAGGATTTAACGCTCATTACCAAAGATTCTATTTTTGAACATTATGGAGTGGCAATGCTAAAATCGTAAAATTTGAAATCTCGTTTGCCCGGCCTCCATCTTTCAAAAAATAATCGCTTCATAACATACAACCACCATATATTTGTTTCAATTAAATCATCAAATCTACCCTCATGCATTTAGGCGCATTTTCCATTAGTTTGGCCGTGAAAGACATCCACGCTTCCAAAACATTTTACGAACAGTTGGGATTCACAACACTTGGCGGAAACATCGATCAAAATTGGATTATCCTCAAAAATGGAGATTCCATCATTGGCCTATTTCAAGGAATGTTTGAAGGCAATATCATTACTTTTAATCCCGGTTGGGATCAAAATGCCCAAAACATTGAGCCATTCGACGATGTTCGTGCCATTCAAAACCATCTTAAAGCTGCTGGAATTGCACTCAGCACAGAAGCAGATGAAAGCACCACCGGACCTGCCCACATTACCCTAACCGACCCAGATGGCAACGCCATTCTAATAGACCAACACCGTTAACAAGAACACTAAATGTCACACTATCTTCTTCACGGAAAACTAACTGCCAACGCCGGCCAACAACAAGCACTTGCCGATATTCTCATTCAGGCATCCCAATTATTGAAAACCGCCAAATGCTGTCTTGTATGTTATTGGTTTGGATGAGCTTGAACCCAATGAGGTGTATATCACAGAAATTTGGGACAGCAAAGAAGACCACGACGATTCCCTCAAAGTAAAAGGCTTAAAAGAACTTATCATGCAGGCAATGCCGTTGTTGGATGGACCACCACAAAAAGGACAAGAACTGGAAATTCTAGGCGGTTTGGGTATTTGACAACACCGCTTTATTGTTTGCAATGCGCATGTGTTTTTGGATTATTTGAATATAATCGTGGGGTCAATTTTTGCAAAAAATGCACAATGTGTCAATGAAATAGGGATTTTGTCCGTTATATTTGGGTATATCGCAAAATAAAATGCCCTTATTCTCTAACCGTTCACTTAAACTATTCTTTTGGTCTCTCTCCTTTTTTTTCATTTTGGGGGATGTTTTTTCCCAACAGAGTCCAAATCCTTCCGAATTAAAAACCTCGAATAAACAAACACATTTAGCCATTCACGACATTTTGGGAACCTGGGTTACCGCAGATTCTGCAAAAGCAGAAATTGAATTCGTAAAACCGTATGAAGGCCATATACAGATTAAAGGTATAAAACACGGTGTGGGTGATTATTATTTTCTCTGCAGCAAAGACAGTTTAAATGTAAACGGCACTGCTCCCAATTGGCCGCCCTACGATTGCACCCTAAATCTCACTTCAAAAAACACCTTAGAAATTTATTTTTATCAATTCTTTTATACCGGCTACACAACCGCAGTTTATACTCGGAAACGAGATTAACATTATATAGAATTGGTACTTTTTTGGCTATCGAGTGATTGGTATATTTGTAAAGAATTGGCCGTTATGAAAATTAGAACCATATTTACATTTGTGATAATTGGGATGTTTGCAGCATGCACGTCCCCCGAAAAAGAATCCCCCAAAAACCAAGAAAAAAATGCAATTTCTCAAAACGAAAATGCTTCTCCCGAGAATACGGTTCTCAATTTTTTGAATTGGTACAAACAGAATAGCCAAAACCTCAGTTTCAATCTGGTTTTTAACAACGGAGACCACAAAGGCGGACCCACCAAATTCTACTCTGTTGACTTTCCCGCCACAGAAATTTATCTCACTCAACTATTAGAATCTGGATTCCTCTCATCAAAATATGCCGAATCACAACGCGCGTATTTTAGAAAGTGCGACCAAAAATTCAAAGAACTACCCACAGATGAAGGTCCGCCAGAAGGATTCGACCAAGACCTAGTTATGTTTGCTCAAGAAGATCCGGGGCTAAACGATTTGCGAAAAGCACAAATAAAAATAACAAAAAGCGACAAAGCGTCTGCGGTAATTGCTTTATCGTTCCCGGAATCCAACTATCATTACATTTATGAGATGAGTAAAATAGGCCCAAAATGGCTCATAGACGACATAGAACCTAGAAAAATGTGATTGCATATCCTGAAGCCAGAACATCCCCCAGGCTAGAGTTCTCGCAGTCAAGGCTCTCGAAACTATATTTTTCCTATTTATTTTTCTACTCAAATCTATAATGTAACAGCTTTGTTATATGTAAACCAAACATGACTAAAACCTTTTTAACCGCACGGTGGGAAAATCTGATCATGGCGAATTACGCTGTAGAACCCGAAATATTGTTGCCCTTTTTGCCCAAAGGGGTTGAACTCGACCTGTTTGAAGGAAAAGCGTACGTCAGTTTGGTGGGATTCATGTTCAAAAAAAGTCGCATTTTTAAGTTGCCCATTCCTTTATTGGGGACGTTTGAAGAAGTAAATCTTCGATTTTATGTAAAGCGTAAAATAAACAATGAATATCGACGTGGAGTGGTTTTTATCAATGAAACTGTACCATACAAACCTGTGGCTTGGCTTGCCAACAAACTTTATAAGGAACACTACATTGCCATACCGACAAAAAACAAAATACATCATACTGAAAATAACAAAACGGTTAAATACGATTGGAAAATTCAGGGAAAATGGAATTTTTTGGAAGCACACGCAACCAAGAAAGCGCGTGAAATGCCATCCAATAGTTTAGAAGAATTTATCTTCGAGCACTATTACGGCTACACAAAAATCAATGAATCCGAAACACAAGAGTATAAAATCAACCATCCGCGTTGGCTCGTAAACGATGTGTTAAATTTCAACATTCACTGCGATTTTTCATCCATGTACGGCAAAGAATTTCAACATTTATCTACGCAGAAACCTGATTCTGTGATTATCGCAGAAGGATCAGAAATACAGGTAGATTGGAAACGTATTGGAATTTGAAAAATTCCTAATTTTATTCCTTCACAAACTTCACAGAAACATTTTCCAATTTCAATAGATATAGTCCTGTTTGGAGGTTTTCAACATTGATTTTGGTGGATGTTTTTCCTGATTGAACCAACTGACCAGTAATAGTATGGATTTCATAGTTCATTGTGTATGTTAGACCTTCTAAAGTAATCTCTGAACCAACTGGATTGGGATAAATTCGGAGGTTAACTAGATTAGACACTTCAATACCAGCTGTGTTGTTTTGGGACTTGGTATTTCCGGCAGAATCGTTATCAAAATTATCATATTCCTCGATGGTTCTAATGGGTTCAAGTCTTCCAGTAATCACAGTGAATTTTGTAACACTGCGATAGGCATCTTGTTGTGTGGCAAAAATGGTGTCGGTATTCTTCGTCACTGTGTAAACCGTGTGCCAACTGGTATCTCCTGTACTCCAAACTACGTAACTTGATGAATTAAGTGAATCTTTCACTTTTAGAAGGATTTTTGATCCAAACTTGGCTGTGATTTTTGAAGGAATCGTTAGATTAATTCTAGAGAAGTGGAATGTATCCGTTTGTGAACAGCCAACACTATCCATTTGTTTGAACCAATAATTGCCCGAGTTATTAAAGTTGGTTGTCCAAGTTGTATCATTATTACTCCATGTGTATTTTGTGTACTTTTTATCGACAACGGATGGCTTAAGAGCGGATTTGGTTGTTAAGATGGTATCGGTCAA
>CAMAQS010000135.1 GCA_945860565.1 Chitinophaga pinensis
AACGAAACGGACATCACTAAAACCTTAGAAAAAGGGGATGTTCTGCAGATTCCAATTGCCCATGGTGAAGGCAGATATTATTGTGATGAAGAGACTTTATTGGAATTGGAGTCTAACCAACAGATTTTATTTAAATATTGCACATCAATGGGTGACATTACAGCTGAATCAAATCCGAATGGTTCTTTAAGCAATATTGCTGGAATTTGTAATAAAGAAAAAAATGTATTCGGAATGATGCCTCATCCAGAAAGATGTTCGGCAGAATATTTGTTAAATATTGATGGAAAATCAATATTTAATTTGGTGTAAACTACAATTTATATTGACTGGATTTATAGGTACTTTTTAATAAATCTGAAGATATTGGAAACGGAATACCAAACTTTTCAAAACTTTTTGCCAAAAATAGTAGAACAGCATAAATGATGCCTTTAATAGGAATGTTGGGAGGTTTTACGTGGTTTTCTTTGGCTAAATTATCGAATAGAGATTTATAAGATAAATTGTGAGTTACCATTAAATGTCGCTGATTTATTGAATTTTCAACGAATAAATTGAGCATTTTAGCGGCTAATTCTTCCACCCATATAAATCCATTGCTGCCAATAGGGTAGAATGGATTTTTGGATTTTACAATGGAAAGGAGTCTATTGTGACTGGTTTTTCCGAGTCCATACCCAAGAATTATGCCTGGATTTACTATGATTACATTTAATCCTTCTTCCTTTCCACGCCATACTTCCATTTCTTGGAGATATTTACTTATTGCATAATCTGTATTGTATGGAGAATCTTCCCATTCGGTGTTTATATCAATAAGGTTGTTGTTTTTTGGTCTACTTAAGGCGGCAATTGAACTAACATGAACAAAGGTTTTAATTTTCTTTTGTATCGCGAAATTGACCAAATTGCGTGTTGTAGAAATATTATTTTCTATTAGAATGTCGCTGTTTATTTTTGAAAATGATACTTCCGAAGCACAATGAAAAACGGCATCAACGGGGAGATCAATATGAAATAAAAGAGTGTCAATGTCTTGTAAGTCAACATTTTTCCATGTTAAGTTGTTTGAAATTTTAGACTGAAGTGAGGAATTATTTAGTGTTGGAGTAAAAAACGAATAGTATTCGGATAATGGACTTTTTCTATTTTTAAGGTAGAATTCTACAACGGAATTAAAAAGTTCCATTTTACTGTTGTTTCTTTTGGTGGCGATAACGGAGTAACCAAGATCTAACGCTTGCAAAACCAAATGAGATCCTAAAAAACCTGTTGCACCTGTTATGAGTAGATTCACAATACAAAGATATTAAGTTCGGTTATCAATGAATTACTACTTTATAAAGATATCGAGCCTTAATTAACATTTAGGCGGTTATATGTATATTTGCACAAAATTTATTTATTTCATATTCTTTAGCATGTTCAAATATCCTAAAAACAAATTTTTTCACTGGGCGTTAGGGGTTTTTGTTTTTTCACTTTCTTTTCAGTCGTGTGTAAATTACAAAAACCAAATTTATTTTCAGGGAATGGCTGACAGCACTGCCAAAGTAAATACTCAACAGCCGGATTTGATTTTGCAACGGGGTGACCAATTGAGTATTCGCGTGTACGCTTTGGATGAAAAAAGTGCGGCTTATTTTAATCAGCCTATGGGATTGGGCCAAGGTGGAAATATCGCTAATGCAACTGGCGCTGGCAACTTAATTGGTTATTTAGTAAATGAGTCCGGAGAAATAGAATTTCCAAAATTAGGCATATTGAATGTATTGGGTTATACGCAACAACAGTTAAGAGATACCCTTCAGGAAAAACTGAAACCATATCTTAAAGAACCGATAGTTACAGTCACGTTGATGAACTTTAGGGTTACCTTTATAACCGCAACAGATGCAAACACCACCTTAATTAACAACAATAAAACAACCATATTGCAATTTATTGGAACTGTTGGTGGAATAAATTGGTTAGATAAAAGAGACAATATAGTGGTTATACGCACTATTAACGATGTAAGACAAACTTTTCGAGTAAACTTAACCGATGCTTCGGTGTTTAATAGCCCAGCTTTTTTCTTACAGCCTAACGATATAATTTACGTGGAACCAAATTCAAGAAAATTTTTGGAGACTAATGTGCAGTTGTTGAGTTATATAACTACCATTACAAGTGCGATAACCATTGCTATATTGTTTGTTAACGATTTAATTAGATAAATAAGTGAGCGATTTAAACGACGAATTGGGTGAAAATGATGTTGCAAAAGGCACCAGCATTGTAGAAGTTATATTAAGGGATTATTTGCCGTATTGGCCGGTATTATTAACTGCAGCAATTATTGGAATGTTTATTGGTGAAACCTACTTACAAACTTTGGTTCCTAAATATCAAATCAACGCCAGTATTTTATTTAAAGACGAAACACAAAGTACAGACAATTTAATCAAAACTGCAGTCACTGGAAAGTCACCTACTATGGTCGAGGATGAATTAGAAGTGATGAAAGGAATGAACGTGATGAAACGTGCGGCTTTAATGGCTAAAGCGCAGGTTATATTGCAGTGGGAGGGAAGAATGAGAACCAGTTACGAACATTTGCCTGAAACGCCTTTTTTAGTAAGCATTTATAATCCGGACAGTATTCCATCTAGACAATACTCTTTCAAAGTTTCCGATAAAACCAATGAATATGAAATTGGTAAATTAAAATTAAAATTTGATGAAATTATAGATATTGAAGGTATTAGGTGTAAAATATCATTAAGAAATGGTTATGATTTAAAGAGTTTAGAAACCTATCAATCCAATAGTAAACATAAATTAAGTATCAATTTCTTCTCGTTGGAAACAGCGGCTTCTAAACTTAAAGGATCTTTTTCTGCAGACAAAGACAAAACAAATTCCTTAATTTACTTATCTGTTAACAATGTTTCAACCTTACAGGGCATCGACTGGTTAAGTGCTATTATACAAAGTTATCAAGAAGAAACCCAATTAGAAAAAAGAAAAAAAGCACGGTATACTATGGATTTCATTGATGACAGATTATCCTATGTGGGCGAAGATTTGGATAGTATCGAAAAGCGATTGGAATCTTTTAAAAAGGAGAACAATATAGAAAAGGTTTCAGATGAAGCGGAACGTTATCTTACTCGTTTAAAATCTGGTGATGAGCTTGCTTCAAAAACGGAATTACAGTTAATCGTTTTAGAGGATCTGGAGAAATATGTAAAAGGAAGAATTTCTAAACCAGGTATGGCGCCAAGTAACATTGGATTAACGGATGCAAACCTAAATGTTTATTTTGATAAGTTATTTGATGCAGAAAATCGGTATTCTTTGACTTTAGCTCAAAATGGTCCTAATTCTGATGCTGTACAAATTATAAATAAGGAAATTCAATCCTACAAAATTACATTGCTTGAGATTATTGCAAATACACGGAGTAATTTGTTGACCATCCAACGCAAATCAAATAATGATTATAATAAATATTATGGAGAGTATGAATCAGTAATGAGAACCATACCAAGTAAAGAGAGACAACTATTGAACATTACTAGACAGCAGAATATTAAAAATGCTCTATATACTTTTTTATTGGAAAAACGCGAAGAGTCAGCCATTCAGAATGCAGGAATCTTAAGCGACATACGAATAGTAAATGAACCCAGCGGTGCGGGCAAGATAAGTCCTATTTCTGGTCAAGTGGTAGGAGGTTTTGTACTTGGAGCCATATTTATTATTGTGATGGTATTGTTTGTAAAGAGTTCGATAAATAACAAAATTCTAAGCAGAACAGAGGTAGAAAGCAGAACCAATATGCCCATTTTGGGTGAGATTATTCAAACAGAATCTGATTCACCTCTTATTATGAAAGAGGGCAATAGATCTTTAATTTCTGAACAGATAAGAGGGATGAGAACCAATTTGAGTTTTTTTGGAAATATAAATGGTAAATCTAAACTGTTGGTTTCAAGTTCATTCCCGGGAGAAGGGAAGTCATTTATTGCATCCAATATTGCGATAGGATTTTCAATGACTGGAAAAAGGACAGTTA
>CAMAQS010000136.1 GCA_945860565.1 Chitinophaga pinensis
TACTCTGGTATTTGTCCCTGTAATTAATGACAGTAGGCGTAAACACACCATTGGCATTTTCTGTACCCACTACTTCCAATACAGGAATTCTCTCTGTGGTTGCTAAAAATTTATACAATACTTGTTTTCGGGGGATGGGTGTTTTGCCCAAAGGACTTACAATGGTGTCCACTTCGTCTACAATGGTTTTCACCCTTAAAACATCTGTATAGGTTTTGTAGGGCGTTTTGATGCTACCCCATGCATCTACTATATTGGTGCGTTTTCCACCTTGAATAAAACTAATGGCTGTCTGACCGGGAATGCTAAATACAAAACGGAAAGTTGACACATCTGAATCGTTGTATTCCAAGGGGAAGGAGTAAATTTCATCGTCGTCCGTGTATTTTGAAGCCAGTGGAAATCCAGAATATTGATATCCCAATCCTTCTGTTTTAAAAACCGTGGAACTTTTGGTATAGAAGCTATATATATCTTTAAATAAAAAAGGTCCAGCTCCAATGCTATCCGCCGTTTTTTGTCCAATTTGACCAAAGAAATAAAAGGCATACGGTGTTTTATTGGCACTCAAATATTCATACAATGCGGAACCATTGGATTTTAAAGTCGAAAAATCCCAAGATTGGTTTCCTCCTTTTTTCATCCAGCCTTTGCCAATGTCGGCGGGACTAGCGGTAGAAAATCTCAAGGTATCACCGGCAACGGGCATTGCATTCTGTGTGATGGTAATCTGGGCAGACAATCCACATACCAACAGAATAACGGTAAATAAGCTTACTATTTTTAGCATTTATAACAAATATATCAAAAAATTGTGATGTTCGATTTTTCTATCCATTAAAAAATACCGATTTTTGTAGTTCTATGGAAATAAGATGGAGCGCAAAAGAAATCCCCAATCAAGAATTAATCGCGCGCCTTTCTGAAGAAATAAATGTTTCCAAAGCCATTGCCACTATATTAATTCAAAGAGAAATTGACACTTTCGATAAGGCCAAACAATATTTTAGGCCTGCTTTAAACGAATTGCACGATCCATTTTTGATGAATGGCATGAAAATGGCCTGCGATACCATCAAACAAACCATCACCCAACAGAAAAAAATGATGGTTTTTGGTGATTACGATGTTGATGGTACCACTGCCGTGAGTTTGGTGTACGCCTTTTTTAGAACCCTCAATCAAAACATTGAATACTATATTCCAGACCGTTACAAAGAAGGTTATGGCATTAGCAAAATGGGCATTGACTATGCCCATGAAAACGACATCCGCTTAATTATTGCCCTAGACTGTGGAATTCGTTCCAACGATTTAATACAATATGCCAAAGATTTAGGCATCGATTTTATTATATGTGATCACCATTTGCCCGGCGAAGAATTGCCAAATGCAAAGGCTATATTGAATCCAAAACGAAAAGATTGTACTTACCCATATAAAGAGTTGTCTGGTGCAGGCATTGGCTTCAAACTCATACAGGCTTATTCTCAGAAAGAAGGATTTCCTGAAGATAAATATTTGGAATACATCGATTTAGTAGCGGTAAGTATCGCCGCAGATATGGTAGACATGCGTGGTGAAAACCGCATTTTGGCATTCCACGGACTAAAAAGGCTCAACTCGCAACCAACCATTGGATTGCAAGCATTGATGGATGGTGCTCCTGCGAAAAGTTATTATACCATGCAAGACATCATTTTTGGCATCGGACCAAAAATCAATGCGGCAGGTAGAATTTCAGATGCCAAAGCCGCCGTTCGGGTACTTATTGAAACCGATTTAACAAAAGCCAAACAGTTGTCGCGCATTCTCAGTGATCGCAACGACGAACGGAAAGAATTGGATACCGATATTACCAAAATTGCCACTGAAATCATGAATAATAGCGCCGAAAGACTCAATAAAAAGAGCATTGTTCTTATGGGTTCTGAATGGCATAAAGGGGTTATTGGAATTGTAGCCAGCAGAATGGTGGAACAATTTTACAAACCCACCATCGTTTTTTCATTGAATGATGGCATGTTAACCGGTTCTGCACGCAGCGTGAAAAACTTCGACATCCATGAAGCCATCAGCTCTTGCTCTATGTTTGTTGAGCAGTTTGGTGGACACAAATACGCCGCTGGTTTAAGTGTACGAGAAGATCAATTTGAAGCATTTTCTGCCGCATTTGAAAAAGTAGTTGCAGAAAACATAACAGAAAATTCATTGACGCCAGAGGTTGAATACGATCTAGAGATTGAATTGTCTGAAATCAACAACAAAATGATGGGCTTAATTTTACAAATGGCCCCATTTGGCCCTGGAAATACAATGCCTATTTTTATGTCTAAAGACTTGAGCAGTTTCAATACAGCACGCGTTTTAAAAGACAAACATTTAAAGTTGAATGTACAACAACATCAACGTTCTAGTTTAGAAGGAATTGGATTTGGATTGGCTGAACACATTCACACTGTTTCCAATGGACAAATATTTGATGCCTGCTATTGCTTGGAAGAAAACCACTATAACGGTCAAGTTAAGTTGCAATTGCGTTTGAGGGATATTAAGGGTAGCAATCAAAACAAATCCATTTAATTGGATTTCAACACCTTCAGAAATACACGTACATCGTAAATGGTATCTATTTTACTGGGAAAATATTTCAATTCTTGGTACTGTTTCATGGATTGAATGGTTTGCAAGGGCATTGGACCATCCCGTCGTGCATGGAAATTGTCCCAAATAACAACAGTAGAATCTGGCATCCAATCTTGTCCTGGTCGGGTATCAATGCTCCATATATAAAATGTATGGTATTTGGATAAGTCGCTGCCTGTTACAAAAGGATCTAAATTTTGCCAAACATTGATTTCTGGAAACTGATGTACCAGAATGTTCTTTTCTAAGTGTTGAGATTGAATATACTGCAATGCCGACAACAATTGTGGTTTGCCTGGATAAGCAGGAATAACGGGTTTATTTTGCCATGGATAAGGCAATCCCGCACCCGGGAAAGTGAGCATAAAACAACCCAAAACGGTTACTATTTTAGTGCCTCTGGTTAACAATGAAATATCCAAGTTCATTAAGCGGTGAATGACAAAATGGGCCAAAATGGCAACCACAGGTGAAACCACAAAAAATACCCGAATGAGGCCGTGAGAGCCCATGGCACCCAAATACCAAATGGTGCTGTGTGCCAAAAAATAACCCAAGAACACGGGCCACAATAGCCAAAGTGCGAACTGGCTCATTTCATCAGGGGTTTTTTTCCTTATTCTGCCCAAACCATACTTTAATATCAGCAACCACGCTCCCACCAACAAAATACTCACCCATACCCCAGTAATGTGCTGGTGATTTTGAATATAATGCATAAAATCGCCCGAACCCGGGTCGAATTTCCCTGAAGCTTCATGTTTAAAATACGGATTTTCAGCAATGAAATAATTCCACTTTCCACTTATAAACCCAGCAAATATGGCATAAATAACGGTTCCAGAGAATAAAATTGGCAATTTACTCCACTGACGTTTAAGCCAAACAAATGGGATTAAACTTAACAATATAACGATTCCTTCTGTTCGAATAATGGGCAAAAATGAAGCGCAAAAAAAACCCAAAACATATCTGTCTGATACAAATAAATAAATCACATAAGCCAAAACCAAGGCATTTGTAGGTTCTGTTAAAGCAGAAAAAACATTGGCCGTAACCACAGGCTGAAATCCAAACAGAATCACCAACAACCAAGGATTTCTGAGTGCCAGTTTACGACCCGTCAAATAACAAATCCAAGCAGTTCCTAGCGTGGCCAAAACATTCAACAAATACACTGCTTTAATTCCCAATTGGGCCAAGGGCATCGCTAACACCGTAAAAAATGGTTTCCCCCACAAATCTAGAAGCAACAGCGGATGTTTAACGGACCAACGGGCATAGAGGTAATGATTCCACGAATCTTGTCCTCCGGCAGGATTTTCGGCTCGAATGGCAATCCATAGGTACACCAATCCCACGAAAAACAAAGCGAATAAAGCGGCGCTACTGTTTCTTTTTACGCG
>CAMAQS010000137.1 GCA_945860565.1 Chitinophaga pinensis
GTAACGAAACGAAAAAAGCAGCCATCATCGATGCTGGCAATTACGATTCCCACGAAAACAGCATTTTAAAAGCGTTTATTGACAAAAACGAACTCCAAATAACCCATTTATTGGGCACACATGCCCACATCGATCACATCTTTGGCAACTGGTGGGTGAAACAAACCTACAATGTGCCGTATTACTTGCATGCCGACGACGTAAAGATGATAGAACGCAGCGAAACGATGGCCTCGTTGTGGAATTTGAATTACACACCCTCGCCCGCACCTGACTCCTTTTTGGTACATGGTCAGTCGTTAATGATTGGCAACCTAGAACTGAAAGTGCGTTTTGTTCCCGGACACGCTCCAGGACATGTTATATTTGTATGTGAGCAAGAAAACTGTGCCGTTGTTGGCGATACCATATTTCAAGGCAGCATTGGCAGAACAGATCTCCCCGGAGGCAACCATGCGCAATTATTGCAAAAAATAAGAGAAGAAATATTTACACTTCCCGCAACAATGACCCTGCACAGTGGACATGGAGAGTCTACCACCGTAGAATTCGAAATGCAACACAACCCTTTCTTCCGTTAGTTGTTAATTTGTAAAACATAACCCATGCAAAACACCTTGGATTTAATCGTAGCGCACATTTTCGAAGCCGGAATTACGCATTTTACAGTAAGTCCAGGTTCTAGAAATGCGCCGATTGTTTCCCGCATGGTTAAGCACGGTGGTTTTCTACTTTATTCGTTTCCCGACGAGCGCTCTGCGGCTTTTGCAGCAATGGGCATGGCACAATCCATGCACTTTACTACGGGCATGATTTGCACCAGTGGAACAGCGGTTATCAATGCATTTCCAGCGGTGTGCGAAGCCTATTACCAGCGCTTACCCTTACTTATACTTTCGGCGGATAGGCCCGAAGAGTTGATAGATCAGTGGGATGGACAAACCATCCGCCAAAACGGAATCTTTGGAACCTACACACGCGCCCAAGCCCATCTAAATCCCAAAAATAACTCACCGCAGGACATCTATGATGCCATTTTCAAACTGACAAAATTTTCCAATTGGCCCATTCCCGGTCCCGTCCATTTGAATCTCGCTCTGCCCGAACCCATTTACGAAGGGGTTGACTTGCCTTTTAATCCCACAGCGGCAGTAAAACCCATTGTCATACCCCACCCTACCCCAAATGTGCTGGAATTGGAAACCGTTGAATCCACCGTCGCCAGTTCCGATAAAATTCTGGTACTTGTGGGTCAACATGTTAAAAGCGAAACTTTGGATTTTGTGTTGCAAAAACTGCAAAACAAAATTCCGATTTTGGCAGATATTGTAAGTCAACAGCATCGCAACGGATTGAAAAACTGGGACATATCCCTCCTAAAAAGAGAAATCCCCGAGAATTTTAATCCAGAGTTACTCATCACCTGCGGCACGTCTATGTTGTCGAAACCGCTTAAGCAATGGTTGAAAAGAGTAAAACCACTGCACATCCATTTGAGTTTAGATGCAGAAATTGGTGATCCATTCGAAACCAATCCGCAGCACATTTCGTGTTTTGATGCGGACTTTTTGGAGGGATTGAATCATATTTTTGAGGAACCGACAGACTATTTGCAGCAATGGCAAACCTTCATTCAGGACCGCAAGGAGCCAGTGTTTGCTGAACCCTTTGGGTCGGAAATGCGGTTGGTTTCTGAATTGATGATGAAGTTCACCGAAAACGACATATTGCACTTGGGCAACTCCATGAGTGTGCGGTACGGAAGTTGGTGTGGACAGACCAAAGCGGAGATTTATGGAAACCGAGGCAGCAGTGGCATCGACGGAAGTTTAAGTACGGCGGTTGGACATGCACTGGCGAATTTAGACAAAAAGATATGGCTTGTTTTGGGGGATGTTTCAACGGTTTATGATTCCAATGGGTTGTGGACCGATCTTCCTTCAAATTTAACCATCATCATACTCAACAACGGCGGAGGCCGAATCTTCGACTGGATTGATGGTCCCAACAAGGTTGAAGGCATCCGTCCTTACATCCACACCCCCCGCAAGTTCAATTTCGAGCATTTAGCCAAATTTTACAATGTGGCTTATTGCAGGTTGAAGACTTCAGAAATTCAGAGTTTATTTGCATTGGGCAGTGGTTCTAAAGAGGCGGTTTTGGTAGAGTTTGAAGGATATGCGGAGGGTTGAGAAAAAGGGGGGATATGGAAGATTTGTTTTAGTAAGGGATTTGGTTAATTTCGTGTGTAAGATAGATAGGCGAGATTATAAAAGCAAACAAAGACACAATAATGAACAGACTATATAATTTAGACTATTTAAGGGGATTAACAGCTTTTGGAATAATGATTTACCATTTTCTACTCTGGACATTCGGTAAATTTTCGGCTGACACATTTATGGGCAGACTTGGTCTTTACGGTGTTTCCATTTTTTACGTTTTGAGTGGACTAACTCTTTATTATGTTTATTATGACAAAATGAAACCATCGAAAGAAGACATAATTTCATTTTTCAAAAAAAGAGTGTTCAGAATATTCCCATTGTTATGGCTCGTAACAATTGTTGCGATTCTCTTATCTAGAAAAATACCTGACTTTACCGATCTATTTCTCAACTTATCAGGACTGTTCGGATTTATCAGTTGGGACAAATATTTTTCAGCGGGTGTGTGGTCAATTGGAAACGAATTGGTGTTCTATGTTTTCTTTCCCTTTTTCATTCTATTTATAAAAAGATTCAAACCGTTGATGATATTATTGACCTTAATTCTTTTCGGCTTGTATTTGTATTTCGCATTTGTGAAACTAAATCCCGATTTATCATTAAGCGAACAATGGAAAAACTATGTAAATCCGCTCAATCAGGTTTTTCTTTTTCTTGGGGGATTCTTAATAGCTTTTCTCCTTCACGACACAAAAATCAAAAACTCAGCTGTCGTTTTTTTACTGTTTTTGGCATTTGGATTATTTATATTTTATCCTGCGACCGGAGACACTATAAACATCGTTACAGGGACAAATCGACTGATTTTTACAGCTAGTTGTTTCTTAATCTGTATTTGCTTTTACAAACTAACTTTCAAGTTTCCTGAGTTCATACATAAGCCATTAACACTTTTAGGTGAAGCAAGCTATTCCGTTTATTTGCTGCATCCGATTGTTTGGGCATTGACAAGTTTTGTATTTGGACTTTTTAGTAAATACATTTTCAATTTCCCAGTAGGGGCAAGAATAATTTTATCAGTTTTGTCGACACTAATAATTAGCTACTATGTTTATCAATACTTTGAAAAGTACTTTATGAATCTTGGGCGAACGAGCATAAATAAACCCGCATAATAAGGGTTTGGTAAAGTGGCGGTTCAATGGCCCGCTCACACATTTTTGGTGAAAAACGCCAACTTCGTCAAGTCCGAAAACTTTATGCATCAAACAATTTGCATCCGTTCAAAATCCGACCAGTTTGCAGAACAACTAGAAATAATTTGTAAATTTGACTAAATAACTTTCGAGAGATGAATACACTTGACAAATATACTTCTGAAATAAAAAAACTTTGTGAAATCCATAACGTAAAAAGTCTTTATGCTTTTGGATCGGTTTTGACAGGCAGATTTAATAGCGAAAGTGACATTGATTTGATTGTGGATTTTTTAATAATAGAAGTAGAAGATTACGCTGACAATTATTTTGACTTCAAATTCTCACTTCAAGACATTTTGAATCGTCCGATTGACCTATTAGAGGAAAAAGCCATAAAAAATCCATATTTCAAACAGTCCATAACCCAACAAAGACAACTTATTTATGCCGATAAATTTATGAAACTAGATTTGGTCTGAACAACTTCAAAAGTTCGATTTATTTTATAAGATCAAATTACATTCATGTTAATGATTGAAATCAAATTAAAAATTAATGTGATTGTTGCAAATCACAAATAGGCAACTTGCAATTTTCGCAAACCTGATTTTCAGGGGGTTAAGGGAGATTTGGTTAAAGCAAGGGTTTTGGTTAGAT
>CAMAQS010000138.1 GCA_945860565.1 Chitinophaga pinensis
GGCTGTCGTGCTTCGTTTGTAGCTGTAATATCCAAAAATACCAACTCGTCTACTTCCAATTCATTGAAAATTCGAACGGTATTGATTGGATCTCCAATATAACTGGGATTGTTGAATTTTATTGTTTTTACCAACGCATCGTCTCTGAGCAACAGCGCCGGTATTACCCTGGTTTTAAGCATTAAATTTCCGAAAAATTCTTAAGTAATTGCATTCCAAATTTGTGGCTCTTTTCTGGATGAAATTGTGCCCCATAAATATTGTCATTCTGAATGGCGGCATCAAACTCAATACCATAATTTGCCTTCAATATACTGTTTTCTTGTTTGTCGACCTTCACATAATACGAATGCACAAAATAGAACCGACTTTCCTCTGGCAATGATTGGGTAAGTTTACTTGGAGTAGATGGAATTACCACGTTCCAACCCATGTGAGGGACTTTTAATCCTTCAATCACCGGAAACTTTATGGTATCCGCATCAATCCAACCCAACCCAGTTAAAACACCTTCTTCACTGCCGCGGGTTAGCAATTGCATTCCCAAACAAATCCCTAAGATGGGTACTTTGTCTATTTTGGCTTTGGTATTTAAGACCTCTTTCAAACCTGATTCGTTGATTCTGGTCATGGCGTTGTCAAAGGCACCCACTCCCGGAAGCAATATTTTATTCGCCTCCGCAATTTCATTGGAATTTGATGTAATTCTGGCTTCCACACCAATCCGCTTGAACATGTTCAAGATAGACCCCAAATTCCCCAATCCATAATCGACAATGGTAATCAAAATCTATTTACTTTTTACAGGGAAACAATATTTCATATAGAACGATTGCGGCACTAAACTTGCCTTCATCAATATATAAAAGAAGGGTCTCAATCGTTCAAAGCGTTTTTTGTAGGTTGGAAACTCTTGCCAATAATGTGGTTTTTCTGCCATTTTAGAGGTATAATCTTCCTCCGTTAAATTCAATCTCTTTTTAAAATATTCTAATAACTCTGGCTCAATAACTGGTGGCGTGTGATAATATTCATGTATAGCAGCATCTCTATCCATCATTCCTGTACGAACCGAAGCTGATAAACTATTATTCCTATAATCTATATTAAATTTTTGAGGACAATAAATACCATGAAAAAAAGCCGTCATCCTGTTTTCCAAGTGATGACCACCATAATATTTCCAATCAAATTCTTTTTCCAAAAATACTTTTGCCTCTTCTTTAGAATATTTTATGTACCAAAGTGGTCTGATTTTCTTTATTTGATACAAGGTAGTCCATTTTATAAATTTCGAAAATGTCATCAATGGATATGTTTTCATTGGAAGATTGCCGTATTTTTTGTGGATGGATTTTATATACTTGCCATCGAAATAGTTTTTACCCAATGGAGTAATACCTTCCGCTAAGAAGGAATGGCCCTCCAAAACATATTTTACTTTAAACTTGGCTGCAGCTCTATACATCGTTTCAGCCAATGCTAAATCTGTCGAAGCCTCAATTTCTGGCACACCTGCCATAAAAAACGATTTGAAAATATCATCGGCTTCTTTGTTGTCGCATACATGCGTATACAAATCAACATTTAGCTTTCCTAAAACCTTACGAATATTCTCAGTTGCAATAGATGTATTCCAGGTATTGTCGTAATGCACTGCCAAAGGCCTTAAGCCATTTTGCAATGCCCACCAAACCATATAAGACGAATCAGTACCTCCACTTACACCAATTATACAATCGTATTTTTTTCCTTTTCCAGCCTCCTTAATCTCTTTAATAGTTTGTTGAATTCTTAATTCACCTTCAGATTGTCCAGTTTGATATTCTTCTTTTAAAGAATCTACCATTCTGCAATAGTTGCAAACTCCATGATCATCAAAAGTAATTGCCGGAGTTCTTTCGTCATAAATACAACGGCTGCAAATTTTTAAATTATTCATTTTCTTCAATTATGTCAGCAGACCAAATAATAACTTTTTTATTTCCTATTTTAGTCCAAGCGCCCGGGTAAGGTTTAGTTTGTGCTTTAATAAAATTTGAAATTCTTTTATTGTCCCAAGACCAATCTATTTCACCGTCTTTTGGACTTCTTTGAGGATAAACTTGAATTTGGGATTTGTCTTGAACTTTAAAATTTACCTGATAGTTTACATCGTCAAATACTCGCTTTAAAATATTTTTAGAGGCAAAAGTTGCTTTTATATAAACTTCATTTATTGTATCGGTTGGCTCAATTTCAAACTGTTCTTGTTCAATGATATCGCCATCATCAACTCCATCGTCTAATTTAAATAATGAAACCCCTGTTTCTTTTTGACCATCAATCATTGCCCATACAAGTGGAGCACCTCCAGCATATTTTGGCAGAAGTGATGCATGTATACCCCAAGCTCCGTATTTTGTCAAATCTCTAATTTCTTTTGAAACCATGTAATACCACCCTAAAACTAAGATTATATCGGCATTGATTTTTTTTATTTCATCCAGATGATCTGTTGTTCTTTGTCCTTTCTCAGAATTTATCCAATGAAATTCAATATTCCTTTCGGCCGCTATTTTACTTAAATCTGCAAAATTTGTATTTTTAACAGGCTCTTCGCTATAAGAGATTTTGAATTCTTCTGGAATTGAAAATATTGCACTTATTTCAATATTTTTCAAACCGAATAAGTGGTTTAAAAGTTCTTCACTGTATTTTGTGCAGCCAAAAAAGATTACTCTCATTTATATGACTCTCCGTTCAAATTTATTTTACACCACCATTCAAAATTCATAAAACTCCATATCAATAATCTATGGTTGATTTTATCGTTGATGTGTTCATTTACTATTTTTTCAATGTAGTCTTGGCTTATAAAATCAGAAGAAACTGTTTTTTTATTCAACAACAGTTCTTTAATGTAAGCCGCATTCTCACCCCTATACCAACTTTCGTCAGGAGCAGAAAATCCTTGTTTTTTGCGATTGATAATTTTTTCAGGTAGAAAACTCGTCATGGCCTTGCGCAAAATATTCTTTCCGTCATCGAATTCTTGGTACAATTTGCGTTTATCCCTAAAATCGTTTTCGTCAATTTTAAGCATGTTTTCCAAATTTCCTAATTTATAACGCACTGGTATTTTCTGCGCCAAATTCACCAAATCGTTGTCTAAAAATGGGAAACGCTCTTCCAAACCATTGGCCATAGACAATTTATCTCCAACCAATAACAATCCAGGTAAAAAGGTTTTGGCTTCAAAATAAAGCGAATTGTTGATATGGTCTTCGGGTGAATCGTATTTGAGATTGGTATTAAACGTAAATACACGTTCAAAAATGTCACGGGGTTCTTTAAAATCAATTTTTTCTCTAACGCCCTTAGTAAACAATTCTTCACGTTGACTGTCCGGAACCAAACGCTGCCAAAATTCATAGTAATTGTTAAAGAACTCCTGTTGACTAACCGATTTAAATATTCGATAATACCGCCATGGATATCCCCCAAAAAGCTCATCCCCGCCCGTACCTTGCAAACATACTTTTACAAACTTTGAGGCCAATCTAGAAATGTAATAATTCGGATAAGACATACCCACTCTCAAATCTTCTAAATGATTTACCACTCTTGGAAGTGACCAGCGTATATCTCCTGCATTTAAAACCTGTTCGTAATGTTCAGTTTTAAAATAATTGGCCATCAATTCGGCATCCCTTCTTTCGTCGTAATTGGCTTCTACTCCCGTTACTTCGCTCATGTCGAATCCGCACGTAAATGTAGCCAAACGGTCTACATGGGTTGACGCAAGCGCCGTTATTGAACCAGAATCCATCCCTCCAGACAAATAAGAACCCACGGGTACGTCGGCTATCATTTGTCTTGAAACAGCCCTGCGAAACAACTTTTCAGTCTCTGCACGAGCGTCTTCAAACGTCATAGAATTATCTGGCTCTGTAAAGTTGTAATCCCAC
>CAMAQS010000139.1 GCA_945860565.1 Chitinophaga pinensis
AGTTATTCAAACCGAATTTATAGATATGAAAAACTTATTTCTATTATTGGCTATATTAGGGTTATTTGAATTAAACCTAAAAGCCCAAGACACCATTTATGAAAAACGCAGAGGGAATGACAATTGGAAAACATATGGCAAATGCGAAAATGGCTATTTGTATAAAAAAAAGGCTTTTAGTCAGAGTTGGCAACTTGTAGGGAAGTATGAAGGTGGAAATATCTTCCTAAAGAAGCATAAAAAAAACGAATGGTTACTCATTGGTAAATATGAAGATGGCTTCATATTCGAAAAAAGAAATCGCAAGAACAATTGGAATATCATTGGCAAGTACCATGACGATCTAGTCTACCAAAAAGGGAGAAAAAAGGATCAATGGAATGTCGTTGGAAAATGCAAAAACAATCCTTACGGAGCCGCATTTTTGCTACTATTAAATGAGGAAGACAATAACTCCTTCATTTTAATTATATAATTCCAGAATAAACATTAAAGCGAATTACGCTCACGAATCCCTTTGAAATCAGGCGTCTCAAGCATCTTATTTCTGTAATCATATCGTTGAGATATACTTCCCTCTCCAAAGTGTTAATTTCTTAGGCCATTGGAACCTCCAGACAAAGTTCCAATGCAAAATCAGGGGTGAAAAATGTACAATAATTGCAAAAATCACTTCGAAATAGGTATTTACAAATCAATCAAAGTATTTTTGTCAATAATTATGCGACTATCAATGGCTCTTTTGTTTTTACTTGCAAAAAGTCTGTTTGCCCAAGAATCAAAAACCGGTAACTGGCTCATTTATTTTGGGAATCAACCGCTCACTTCAAAACTGAATGTTTGGAATGAAGTACAATACCGCAATTACAATACTTTTGGAGATCTTCAACAACTTTTGCTAAGAACAGGACTTGGATATAATCTTACACCACAAAACAACAATGTATTGCTCGGATATGGTTACATACTAGGAGAAACGTATATAAACAAAACTCAAAAAAAAGAAAGTTCCGAACACCGAATATTTCAACAGTTTCTGACTAAACAAAGTGTTCTAAATTGCCAACTAACACACCGATATAGAATGGAGCAACGATTTTCAGAATCTCAATTCAAACCGAGGTTCCGGTACTTTTTATCACTGAACATCCCTCTAAACCAAAAAGAGCTGAAAAAAAACTGCCTGTATCTATCGGCTTATAACGAGATTTTCATTCAAAACCGTGGCACCTATTTTGACAGAAACAGAGTATATGGTGCAATGGGCTATTATTTACACGATTTGTTAAAGTTAGAAATTGGACTAATGAATCAAACTACGTTAAAAGAAAGTAGAAACCAGTTCCAGATTGCCCTGTTTAATCAAATACCGTTCAAAAAAACCCGTTAAGACTCATTATTTATATAAATTTTCAAGTACTTAAAATTTCAATTATGGATTAAAAACTTCAAAAATATCCACAAAATAAGAAACGAATTAACCCAATAAATCAACAATATAGTGCTACTTTTGAAGAAGTATAAGCACAAGATATGCCCAACAACCAAGAGGATTATTTCGATGTTATCATTGCAGGGGCTGGCCCCTCTGGAAGCAGTTGTGCATATACATTAGGCCAAGCGGGATTTAAAGTAGCACTTATAGACAAAGCAGAATTTCCACGTGTAAAAGTATGTGGCGATGCTTTGACATACCGGGCAGTACAGTTAATTGAGGAAATTTTCCCAAACTTCATGCCCCAATTTTTAGACTTTGAAAATAGATCAAAAGTCAATTCAGCAAGATTCATTTCTCGAAGTGGGAACGATGCTTTTTTACGCTGGAATAAATCCACTTACAACTGTACCCGTGCAGATTTAGATACCCTGCTTTTGAATGAGGCACTGAAGCAAACAAATGTTTCATTTTTTAAAGAAACACGCATTTCAGATGTGGAAATTCTGGACACCCATGTTGAAATAACGACCAATAAAGGAGTATTTAAAGGAAATATCGTGGTAGCCTGTGATGGTGCCCAATCTGTTATTGCACGTAAAATCCAAAAGAATTCCATAGATCGAAATCACCACAGTTCAGCAGTTCGAGCCTACTTTCAAGGTGTTAAAGAAGTTGAAAAAGGATGTATAGAATTTTATTTCACAAAAAAATTCATTCCTTCCTACTTTTGGATATTCCCAGTAAATAAAACGGACTGGAATGTTGGATTCATTAAAATGCCCAGCCCATTTTCAAAGAAAAATCTAAATATAAGGGAAGCCTTTTTTGAAGTCATTGAAGATACTCCCGAATTAAAAGCGCGCTTTAAAGATGCCACAATGATTGGCAAACTTGAAGGATTCGGACTTCCATTAGGCAGTAAAAAACAACCTATATCAGGACATCGGTTTTTGCTTTGTGGGGATGCGGCCTCTTTAATAGACCCGATGTGGGGCAACGGAATCGACAATGGCTTGGAGAGTGGCAGAATTGCTGCAAATCACATCATTCAGCACCACAGTGACAATAAATTCACCAAAGAAACAAATACCAATTACGACAAGCTGGTGTACGCTAAATTACGGAAAGAACTTCGTTTTAACACCCGTCTATTGCGCATTTACAGCATTTTCCCTTGGTTTATAGACGCAGGTATTTTCCTTTTTTCGAAAAAAAATCCGTTGTTTTTTGTCTTTAAAAAGTTTATTTCTTGAGTTTCAGAGGGAAATAATTAAATTAATTATTTCAATTAATTATGAATGCGCCCATAACCGACAAAATCTACCTTCTAGAGAAATATCCAGGAAAAGGGGGTTGGACCTACGCTCAGATTCCAGAGATATTACCCCAGAAAGAAAACCCGTTCGGATGGGTAAAGGTAAAAGGCAGTATCGATGGTTTTGAATTCAGCAAATACCATTTAATGCCAATGGGAAACGGCAATTTATTCCTCCCCGTTAAATCAGAGATACGCAAAAAAATCAAAAAAGAAGCCGGCGATACTGTGCATGTTGTACTTTTTCTAGACCAAGACCCATTGGAAATTCCAGATGACTTTAAGGCCTGTTTAAAAGATGAACCTTTAGCCTTTTCCTTTTATAATTCGTTGCCGCAGAGGCAACAAGAGCAATATATAAAATGGATTTACGCCGCCAAATCCCCCGAAATAAAAATCCAACGTATGGCCAATGCCATTAACCGTTTGCTCCAGAATTTACCGTGTGAATTCTGAAATGACCAAACAATTTAAATTACCCATATTAATAACATAATTAAAACCACCCTCTTTTAATAGGTTCCTGTTTTGTCTGTTATGATTTCTACACAAATTTCAAAACCTTTAACTACTATGAAATTTCTATGAACATAATTTTAGGCCCTATACTTTTTATTTATTCTATTGCACAATTGATTAATATTAAGAGAATAAAGAAACAATAATTTAGAATTCATTCAATAGCACTTCAAAATCAGAAATGATATTTAATTGCAATTCGAATCAAAAACCCATATACATCTTAAAAGAATTTGATTATTATTGAATAACAAACAATGCCATTAATTAGTATTAATGATAAAATGAAAATCCATACTTCAATGCCAGTTAAGTTAAAACCATACTTTCAAAAAGAATTAGAAACTGCAGACAATTATTTTGCAGTTAATGATTTTAAGGCATGTTGGCATCACATAGAGAGGGCCCATATTCTTGGACAACCTTATCCCTATCATCATAGTTTAGTTCATTGGAAAATGTTACTTTTTGGGATAAAGATTAAAAACCATAAAGAGATTATTGGACAAATTCCTCGATTAGT
>CAMAQS010000140.1 GCA_945860565.1 Chitinophaga pinensis
AATGCCCAAGATTCTTTTAAATTCAGGGTACCCACGCTTAGAAATATCGAATTTTCTTATCCTTACATGCACGACGGTCGATTTAAAAAGCTGAATCAAGTAATCAACCATTATACGTCCCCCAAAACAAATAGCACAACCTTAGATTCGCTATTGGCAAATCCCATGCAACTAACTTCGGAAGAAAGGGTAGAGCTCAAGGCGTTTTTATTGACATTAACGGATAAACATTTCTTGTTTGATACCCGGTTTTCCTACCCAAAACACATTTTTGGCGTTAAATAGAAGGAATTTGAGAGGTAGGTCGTCTAATGGAATTAAATAACCTTTAATTCTGATATGATACGAAAAATTTTACCCGCTTTTTTTGCACTCGCTGCAGGTTTGAGCCATGCTCAAAGCAATCCCGCCATCACCTCTTGGTTGCAAAACACCACTGTAACCGGTCGCCATTATGTGTCTGGAAATTCTACTCCTATTGTAGACAATGCTTTAATTGCAAACGTTCAAAAGGTTCAATATTCTTCTGGTTCGGTTTACATCAATACCATGGGAATACCATCGTATGTTGTTGGACCATATTTAGATGGAAACAGGAATCAAGCAGGAACTCAAAATGCCATTTTTAAATTCCCATTGGTGCCTACAGAAAATACAGGCGCAAAAGTGGCAACTACTTTAGGCAATATTGGTATATTCATAAATGGTGTCGCCATGTTTAATTTCGGCGATGCAGTTTCATGGAAGAGTTCTACAAATGCGTTTGCTGGCGGACCAACTGGAGGTACAGGTGATGGAATTTGGAATAGAGACGCCATTGTTTATGAGAGATTGGGATTTGATTGTGCCAAAGGACATCCTGCGGGAACAAATTACCACCATCATCAGAATCCAAGTGCGTTCGACTTGGATTTGAGTTTTATTTCTACTGTTTGTAATTTATACGATGCGGATGGATTGTATGTAATTGATAGTACAAAACATTCACCATTAATTGGTTTTGCCTACGATGGATTCCCTGTTTACGGAGCGTATGCCTATGAAAACACAGACGGTACAGGCAACATTGTGCGCATGAAATCGAGTTACAGGTTGAGAAATATAACCCAAAGAAATAAATTGTACACAGGACAATCGGTAACTGCAGGTCCAGATGTAAGCACAACGTATCCTTTAGGATCATTTAAAGAGGATTATGAATATGTAACAAGCACAAAATCAGATTATTTGGACGAGCACAATGGTCGTTTTTGCATTACGCCAGAATATCCAGAGGGTATTTATTGTTATTTCGCAACGGTGGATGCAAATTGGAATTCAGCATATCCTTATTTAATTGGTCCAACGTTCTACGGTACCAAAGTTGTTGCCAAAGTTACAAGCATAACAGAAACTGTTTCTACCTATACTGGTGGTACTGCGAATACTGCAAATATAAAAGCAGAAATTGGAGCAACGGTTTTCCCAAATCCGGCAAACGAATTGATTGCTATACAATTAAAAGGGTTGAATTCTGAGAATGTAAAGGTTGAGTTGTTAGATATTTCTGGCAAATTGGTAGATGAAATCACCATTTACCAAGGTTCAACCATTGGTTATTTTGACACGCGCACTTTGTATAATGGGACATATTTGGTAAAAATTTCTGGAAACAATTTCAACTCTTCTCATAAGGTTGTAGTTGCACAGTAGAAATAGTACCAAACACCCTACATAAAAAATCGATTGATTAAAAATACCGCTTGAATGAAGTTGATTTCCCAAGTGGAAATGGGAATGTGCAACGCCGATTTTGGAACAAAATTATACCTTAAGTTCGTCCGTAAAGGGGCGCGAAAACAATTTCAAAACGTTGCGTTTTATGCAATTATACAGGGTCAAGAATATGAGTACAAAGGATGAATCTGACTCATTTCGCAATATCTTTGCAGTTTTATGAAAAATTGGGTGGTTTTGATCTTTGTTTGGAGTAGCGCTTTATCAGTTAAGGCTCAAAAAACCGCTGTGCATGAATTTTCCGCTTACGCTGAAATGTACAGCGCACATTCGTTTTTGGGTACTAAATCAAGTCCTAATTTTTTGGTCTCATATACATCAAGGAACAAGCTGTCAGTGAATTTGATGATGTTGAAATACAGCACAGATGGTGCAAATTGGAAACGGAAAAGACCTTTGAAATTCAATTTTGCACTGATGACAGGCTCGTATGCCTTGCAAAATTTGCGTAACGAGAATCCAGCGTACCGAAACATTTACGAGGCAAATGTGGGATTAAAATTAAGGAAAAACGATTTGCTCGAAATGGGGGTTTTGCCTTCACATATAGGATTGGAAACGGCCACAGGCATGGAATCTTGGGCGGCCACCCGTTCTATTGTAGCTGATAATTCACCGTATTACGAATCGGGAATACGTTATTCTACCACGTTTATGTCCAACAAAATCAAGGCAAATTTGAATGTTTTGAATGGTTGGCAGAATATCACTCCTAGACGATTCAATCAAGTGGGAATTGGACATCAGATACAATATATAGGTAAACGTCTTACATTGAATAGTAGCTCCTATTTTGGGAAGTTTGATCGACAGAATCGATTGTTTCACAATGCGTATGCGCAATGGCAAATAAATCCAAAATGGGGCATAGTTTTAGGGTTGGATCAGGCAATTCAATGGAGTAAGAGAGATTCTATAAAACGTAAAAACTTTCAATATTATGCGCCCTTGGTTTTGTTGCAATATTCAGTAAATGATAAATGGAAACTTTGTGCTCGTTATGAATTATTTAAAGATCCTCATATTTTATTGAATGAGAGTAGTTTAAAATCGGTTGTGGGATATTCTTTTAACGCGGATTATCGTTACAGTGCCAACTTTTGGTTGCGTGCGGAATGTCGTTTATTTCAGGAACATTTCTCTTCGAAAATCCAAACAGGGTATGCAACTATTGCGGTTTGCGCAAAAATTTAAGGGGAGATTAAAACTGTTTATTACAACTTACGTTCATTCTCCCATCCAAGCCCTAAATGATGTGCTTTTTTCTCTTGATACTATGATGTCTTCGTCCGTAATGGGTTCCAATTTAATTTTAAGTTTGCCATTAAAATAACTTTGGATACTTATGATACTTTGAATATGGGCAATATATTGACGGTTTACATGAAAAAAATATTTAGGGTCTAATTGCTGTTTGAGTTCTTCTAAGGTACTGTCTATGATGTATTTGTTGTTTTCCTTGCTTATCAATGTGATAACTTTGTCTGCGGCTTTGAAATATGCGATGTCTTCAGTTTTTAAGGAAATATATTTTATGCCGGATTTTACCAGGAATCTTGTTTTAAAACTTGTTTTTTTCTGGACTGCTTCTAATAATATTCTTTCTAAGTTTAAATGTAAAAGATTTAAAGTGTCTGTTTTACTTTCATATACGGTTTTATACTTCTCTATGGCCGCAGAAAGCTCACTTAATTCTATTGGTTTAAGCAAATAATCTATGCTGTTTAATTTAAATGCACGGATGGCGTATTCATCGTAGGCAGTGGTAAAAATAACGGGACAAGCAATGTGCATCAATTGGAAAAGTTCAAAACTTTTACCATCGGCCAATTCAATGTCCATAATTGCCAATGAAACTTCAGTGTGTGTTTCAAACAGCACTTTGGCTTC
>CAMAQS010000141.1 GCA_945860565.1 Chitinophaga pinensis
GCTTTTACGGCTATGTCTTTGTGTAAATGGTTGATGGTGTAACTGCCTGTCTCAATGATATTTTCCAATGTGTGACGCTCGCTTACATCTGGCCTAACAATCAACCCGCACAATGCTGGATTGGCACCCAAATGGAACAAAGAACTAAATATAGCCAAATTCTCTTGTCCATTTTCATCTCGGGTTCCGACTAAAACCACCGATTTAAATCCCCCCAAAGAGTTCACCAAATTGGCGCGGTAACGCGTTTCCATGTTTTTTAATTCGTCTTGGTTAATCTGTGTTTTCATTTGTGTAATTTTTGCAATTCTTTTTTCTGAGCATTTTCGCATTTTTTCCAAAAGTGAAAAAAAGATGGCGAGTATCCATCGTACTCGGGATATAGCCAATCTCTTTCATCGTACAATATGGTTGAAGAAGTTACCAAAGGATGCTCTTTTGTGCGGCAAGTTAATCCTTGTGCTTGAATTACTTCCATAAACTCATTCATATCCCCCAAAACCACCGAAATTCCCTTTATATTTTTGGCCAAATCAAGCACAAACTCCAGCACTTTTTTACCCATTGGCAAGATACCCAACACCTGAGTATCAAGCAACAATACCCTTTCAGCGTTTTCGTCGTTTCTCCAAACTGGATCTAAATGATAGGGAGTGTACAACAGCAATTGTTTGTTGCTGGCACGAGGCAAATCCCTCCATTTCCAAAGCGACATAACCTCTGGAAACTCGGCTGCTTCAAGTGTTGATGGCGATACAAAAGACCGTTTTTGATTTAGTTCTTTTGGGACATTCATCGTACCAAAATCTTCGTACGGAATGTCGAGGAAAGTACCAGCTTGATTGGAATGACTGTATTTATTGATATTCTCTTGGTTTGCGAAATACAGTTTGGAGCTAAAGGCACCACACACCCATTGCCAACTCAAAAAATTGCTGGCTACATCGGCATCCAAGAGATGAGAGTACATCCATGTTGCAGGCTCACGCCAATCACATTTTGCCACATTACACACCATCATTGCCACATACATCCGCATGTGGTTGTGCATGGTTCCGGTTTCATAGAGCTGTTTAATACCCATATCGATTGCATGAATCCCAGTTTTGGCATCCAACACCGACTCCGGAATCCCTTGAAATTGAAGGTGTGTCGGAGTATTTTTTACATTGCGAAGATGTAAATCAGGCACATGTTGCCATACCCTTTGAAAATATTCGCGCCAGGCCAACTGTTGAAACAAACGCTCACAGGTTTTTGGCGTAAATCCCTTTTGCAGTAAATGTTGTTTGACTTGTGCAGTTGAAATAACGCCCCTTGAAATATATGGAGACAATTGAGTAACCGCTCCATCCAAGAAATTGCGAGAGCGTGCATATTCAGATGGCTTAATATCATCCAATTTTTGTAAAATTAAGTCGTACTGCGTTTCCAAAATAAGATGATTTTGATGTAGAATTCTAGGCAAAATTGGCTAAAACTGTACATTAAGAACAGTTGATGTAAGCAATTGTTTGTTTTTCAGGGCATTCTCACTATTTTCGAAAAGTTGCCACTTAAATACTCCAAATTTTAGTTCAAAAATCCAATTCTACATCTATGAAAATCTTGTCTTCCACATGCCAATTTATTTTTGTAAATTGTGGGCTAAACAAGACAGATCTCTTACTAAAAAGATTGTTTTTGGTCTTGTTGATTTGCCTCCCTTTTACGTTAAAAGCCCAGAAAAATCCAGAATTGCAGCTACGCACTGAAACGGATAAAATTGTAAAGCGTTTTGAAGTTGGCAAAAAAACCACGATTAAATATCAGATAGACAATCGTTTAGTAAAAATAACCGGTCCATTGAACATCGTCAGCGATAGTCAAATTTCTATCAACGACAGCATTATTCCTATTCAAAGCATCCAAAGAATTGGCAGTAACGTGCGTGAAAAGAAGTTTTTGGGACACGGATTGGCCGCTGCGGGATTGGCAATGACTGGTTTGGGAGTGTATGTTACCTATCTTGGAATTGTAAAAGCGGGCACACACCAACGGGGAGCCGTTTTTCTGCCTGTACTTTATATCATGGGCGGTGCCATTTTAATTGGTGTCGGTAGCCCTTTTATAGCTGTCGGTGAAACCATCGCCGCAAAAAGCACCGTAAATCCGCACCGTTTCCATAACCGATTGGTCGTAGAAAAATTTGAAACTTCCACACAACCCAATCCGAAAGTGGGATTTTAGATTGCAGTTGGATTTAGCGTTTACTCACCTTATTGTTCGAAATGGCCCGTTGACGCTTGCATTTAAATCTTGTGATTTCTGCGTTTCTTTTGTGAAGGTGTTTTTGCGAAATTCCCGAATTCACCCTTTTGCGCCATAAATTAAAACTGCTGCGTTTTAAATTGCGACGCATAATTTCATCACATCGGCTTCAGTACATCCAAATTGAACCTCTATGGCTTCAAAGGCGGTTCTATCCTCCCAAGCCATTTCAATGATGCGGTCTGTTATTTCCTCGGCTGTCATTACATTCTTACAATTTTTTGATCTCTTAAAATATCAATTGTGAGGGGTGACTTCAATATTTAAGTTGACAACTCTATTGCAAGCCAAAGAATATTTATAAAACAAAAACAGAATATTCTCAAATGCTAATTTTATTTGATTAATTGATTGGAATATGATTTCTTTGTTGATACAAATTCACTTTAGTCCAATAATAATAGTATGAACATTAATCTTTTTCAATGGAATGCGTTAAAATTCAAGTGGCTGTTAGTCCTCTGTTTAATGAGTTTTGCTCATTCTTTGAGCGCTCAAAAAATTCTTGCATTACAACTTATTAGCGATAAAGTAGATACAAAATATTATTATTATTATCCGGACGAAATAATTAATATCAGTTTTTTTGAAGACAATAAAACCAAAAAAATCAAAGGTCCGTTGGTGGTAATAAATAGCAAAGAGATTTCCGTAAACGGGAAAGTTCTTAGTATTGATAAAATAACTAAGATAAAAATTAAAAATCACAGTGTTTCTGGAGGGATTCTTCAGATTATTGGGGGGGTAACAATAACATTTGTCGGTCTTGTGGGTATGGCACTTGGAGCCTATAATTATAATCCATATGGGGTTGCTGTAGGGGTATTAATAACAGCCTTTGGCCCATACCAAATTATTAAGGGGTTAAATAGGTTGCGATCTAAGTCCATTTTACTTAATCAGAACCAACATAGATTAATTGCAGTGGAGATAATTCCATTAACTTCACAATAGAATGGAGTGATTATAGAGAATTTGATTTATCTCTTGCTCACTTTATTATTTGAAATGGCCCGTTGACGGTTGCATTTAAATCTGGTGATTTCTGCGTTTCTTTTGTGAAGATGTTTTTGCGAAATTCCCGAATTAACCCTTTTGCGCCATAAATTAAAACTGCTGCGTTTTAAATTGCGACGCATAATTTCTATCACATTGGCTTCAGTACATCCAAACTGAACTTCAATGGCTTCAAATGG
>CAMAQS010000142.1 GCA_945860565.1 Chitinophaga pinensis
CTTGGATTCCTAATTGGAATAGTCAAATTTACTTATCTGCTTGGGAAGATTTGTTAAAGGCTATAAACACTCATTTACAAACCACTATAATATCTGGTGTTCGATTGTCTACTATAATAAATTATATTGATATCAGAGGTTACGGAAATTGGGGGGAATGGCATAGTTACCCTTATAAAAATTTAGAACCAATTGCAAATAAGCCTACTGTATCAAGTTTATTGAGAATCATTAATGCTCATAAAAATGCATTTCCAAATTTCAGATTAGTAGCTATGACAGATGCTTTTGAAACAAGCAATTGGGGAAGTATTCCAGCTGAAGTGGGTTATTATTTGCTCACTGCACAAAATGCAGTTGGCCAGTTTGGATGGAGGCGCGATAATTGGGGAGATCCCGCATCTTGGTATCTTGATAAATTAGAAAACAATAACAATACTTTCAATGGTGTAACCTTTAAAAGTATAATTATGGACAAATGGAAATTCGCCCCAATTGTTGGTGAACCATCTTCATGTTGCACACTAAATGGCGGAAATTGTCAATATTGGGAATTGGAAACACAAATTAAAAGGTACCATGCATCTTCTTTTGGAAATGGAAACCTTGAATTACCTTCTTCAAATTGTGTACGCTCTAATATAAGAGCTGCGTCAAAAGTATCAGGGTATAGAATTATTCTTGAATCTGGGGTTGTAAACATAGCGGGAGTAAATGGAGGAAATTTAGACATTGACCTAAAGTGGAAAAACATCGGTATTGCTCCAACTTATGAAAACTGGAATGTCAATTTTCAATTAAAAAATGCTTCAAATAAAATAGTTTGGAGTGGAAATTCAAGTTTCGCACCCAAAACCTTGCTCCCACTGCAATTCTCAACTTCAATTATAGATAAATTTACATTACCAACAACCCTTCCACAAGGAACTTATCAATTATTTTTAATAGTAACAGACCCAAACAATTATCGACAACCTTTTCCATTAGCAATTAAAGGTAGAAATACTGATGGGTCTTATCCGCTTACAACAATCAATATTGGTTTAAATAACAATAAAATAAACCAAAAACCCAAAGCTATTGCTGGTAGTGATCAAATCATTTCAATTCCACAACAATCTGTTATGCTAGATGGTTCAGGATCTTCCGATATTGACGGCACTATAATTAAATACCTTTGGCGTCAAACTGGAGGTAGTAACCCTGCAACTTTTACAAACGCTTCCGATGCGATTGTATCAGCTTCAAAACTTGTTGAAGGAACTTATAATTTTCAATTGGCAGTTGTTGACAATCAATTGGATACGTCATTTGACGAAATAAAGGTAAATGTTTTGGGAGCTGTTCTATCCTTACAAAATCCAGATCCAATAGCAAGCTATACTACAATAAATCCTTCTCAATATCTTTTGGATGGAACCAAATCATCGGCAAAAAATGGACAAATTGTTGGTTATAATTGGAAATTACTTAGTGGCCAATCATCTCAGATACAAATGTCCAATGCACCTAAAACTTTAATCAGCAATTTGATTGCTGGTGATTATGTTATAGAATTAACTGTAACAGATAATAATGGAACTTCTGCAAAAACATTGTTACTATTTAAAGTTGTAGCACAAAACGAAACTATTTCAACTGGAAATATGATATTTCCAAATCCAACACATAATATCTTAAATATCAACTTAACCAATAGATTTACAGGAATTGTAAAACTGACAATTATCAATTTAGAAGGGCGTATTTTGCTTCAAAAATCTATGCAGAAGTTAAACCCTTTTTTAAATGCAACAATAAATACTAGCAATTTGCCAAGAGGAATGTATTTTTTAAAAATTTGTATTGGATTTTCTGATGTGATAACTAAAAAATTTGAAAAAACTTAATTCCGTTTATTTTCAAACAACAATTGTCTAAAAACAACTAACATTCCAATTAAATAAAAAAAATGACCGCAAATATGAGCATAAGTTGCTCCCTTTATTCCATAATGATCAGTAAAAATGTAAGTAAAAATTACAAAACTGGTGTAATTTAAAATTTCCATAATTATGTAAACCTTTGTCATCGTTTTTACAACCAGAATATATCCAAGAATCCAACCACACATTTTTATTACATCTCCAATGAGTTGAGGTGCAAACAAATCTTCTATTGGCAAAAAATCATTTGTATATAATGTTGAAATGATAAAATGGCGAAAAATAAAAATTCCTAGAGATGTTATTATCAAAAAGGGTATCAACAATTTATATACATACCAAATTTCATCTCTAATTTCGTGGTCAGTTTTTAATTCAGATAATCTTGGAAGATAATACACTGAAAACGATGGCAGTATAATCATAAGATTTATACCGGAAATTCTGTTTATCCCTTCCCACAAGCCAGCATCTGAAACGGATACTTTTTTCGCAAGATAACTTCTAACCAACAATTGACTAACTGGAATAATGAATGCACTTACCAACACCATTAAAGAATAATTGCTCAACAACTTCAAATTTTTAAAATCGAATCTTCCTTTAAACAAAGTCCATTTTAACCAAATAGCATTTCTTAAAAGAAATAATGTAATTATAAAAACCAATGACTGGTAGGAAACTACAGAAACCATTGCTCCAATAACACCAAACCAAAGCGAAAGCATTACAGAAAAACTCAACCCCACAACACTATTAATCAAATTGATACGAATAAAAAGATTGAAGTTTTTTTGCCCATTAACGATTGCAAGCAACAACATATTAAGAGCATAAAATAGAATAGTGATTCCAAAAAGAAGAAAAACTATTGCATATTCGTAAGATTTTAGAATTAATATGGAAAAATAATTTGCCCCAATTGCCATTACCAAACCACAAAAAATAGATAAAACAATAGTTAACCATAAAGCGGTATGGATAAATTTATTTATTTTATCCTCTTCGCCAGAATTTTCTGCAACGTATTTGGTTACTCCATTAGCAATTCCGCCGGTTGCAATATTTAAAACAATGGTAGAAAAATTATTCAATTGGCCAATCAATGCAATGCCCGACGGACCAATTACTGCTGCAACCACTTTAGTACTTACCATTCCGGCTGCAACCTTAATAATTGTTGAAATGCTACTTAAAAAAGAAACCTTTACTAAATCTGCTTTAAATATTTTATTAATTTTTAATATTACCTCCTTCATTAATTAATTATCTTCTTAGTTGTTTTTCCATATTTCTCATAGCGCATTCTATCATCAAATCCATAACCATAACCATAACCATAACTAAACTTACCTTGACCTCTTTTTTTAATACCATTAAAAACAATTCCTACATTATTGATTTGATGAGCTGCAAACTCCTCTTCTACTAATCTAATATTCGATTTTGGTGTAAAATCGTGCCTGATCACAAATACTACATAATTACACAATGCAGCAATTTCGTATGCATCTGAAATGGGTTTAACAGG
>CAMAQS010000143.1 GCA_945860565.1 Chitinophaga pinensis
GAATGTGAAATCGAGCAAGGATACTGAAATCAAAAGGAATTTGATTACAAAATCATTTAATTTGGACATACCAAAAGTCGCAGTGTTTGCTCCTACTTTGTATCGATATTCCTATCTTGAGGAAGAATTGAAACAATTACGTAAACAAACTATTTTACCCAGTAAAATTATTATTACGGATCAAACCAACGAATCTGACAGAGACGATAGTTGGTTAAAAGATTATCAAGATTTGCCAATTTTATATCAACCTCAAAATGAGAAAGGCCAATGTAATGCTTGGAATTATTGTCTATTGAATACAGATGCAGAATATGTTTTGTTTTTGGGCGATGACGCGGATGAGATATACCCAGAATTTATAGAGGATTTGTATAGAACAATGGTTGATTTTAAAGCAGATGTGGTTGGGTGTAATATAAAAGAGCGAGAGTTTAATTATCCATTCAATCAAAAATCTGTTTTTGTTACTGATTTATTTCCAATTTGTTTGGTCCGAAGAAGTGTATTTGTAAAATCAGGGGGATATGACTATGCATACAACAAAGGGATTCGAGCGGATAAAGACGTTGCTATTAGAATTGTACTAAATGGTGGATTAATGGTATTAAATCCTCAAATTAAGCTTCACCACCATAGGGCACCAGTTGGTGGGTTGAGGTATCATAAACAACGGGTAATTACAAATAGTATTAGCAAATCAAATATTTGGAAGTTTCAATTGCCGGCATTTTCTGAAATCTATCAGCACAAGCGGTATTTTTCAAAACTTCAACAACGAGAGGCGTTAATAATTAAAATATTTAGTTTATTTAGTATTAATGGAAATTTAGGTAAGAAGATCATGAAAGTAATTTCTTTAATAATACAGGGACCAATTTTAATTCGTCGTTTTAGTAAAATAAAAAATGCAGCGAAATTATTGGAAAAAGAGTATCCCAGAATTCAAGAAATAAAGTGATTAAAAAGTCAATACTATTAATTGCTACAGAATTTCCACCACTACCGGGTGGAATTGGAAATCATGCATTCCATTTAGCAGATCAATTATATCGAAATGGATATACCGTAACCGTTGTAACTGAAGAAAGATATAAGATAGAGTCACAATGGTTAGATTTTATAAAATTAAATTCGCATCTAAATATTATTGGTGTAAAGCGATATAAACCTATAATTATAACATATTTATTGCGGATATTTATTTATTTATATCTTAGTTTTAAGTTAAATGCCACAATCATTTTTTCTGGAAAATTTCCAATATGGTTGGCTGCTATACCTTTAAAAAACAAAAAGTTGTCAGTGATTCATGGAAGTGAAATAAAGCAATATGGAATTTGGAAGTGGTTTTTTCAGAAGGGCTTAGATAATTCGAGTTCCATAATTTCAGTTTCTAATTTTACTCAAAGAAAATTGTTGGAATTGTATAAAATTTCACAAAAAAAATTGTGCATTATCAATAACGGATTTGGCAAAATGGTGTCTTTGGATACATTCGATAAAATTAATTTTAATCCTAACGAATTAAAATTTATAACAGTGGGTGGAATGCATAAACGCAAAGGGCAGCACAATTTTATCCGTGTACTGCCTATGTTATTAAAGAAATTTCCCAATGCAACTTACAGCATTTGTGGTTTACCTGTAGAAAAGGAGCAATTAATACAGCAATGTAAAATGTTAGGTGTGGAGCAAGCAGTTAAATTTTACGATGCTCCGAGTAATGAAGAATTAAAAAAGCTCATTTTATCGAACGATATTTTTGTCATGTTATCGGAAAATATGGAGAATGGGGATTTTGAAGGATTTGGAATTGCGATAATAGAAGCAATGTCTTTGGGTCTTCCATCCATAGGAGCTTTAAATACAGGCATCGAGGATGCAATTAGTGCGTCTGTTTCTGGTGAATTGGTTAATGTTAAAGACGATGAACATGTGTGTTTGGCAGTTGAAAGGATTGTAGCAAATTATTCAGAGTATTCACAAAATGCCATAGAATGGGCCAATAGGTTTCAATGGAAAGATATAGTAAACACTTATATTGAAAGAATTGAAAATTGAACAGTACAAAGACAAGATACTTGTCATAATTTCTCATACTGAACACTATTTAAGGGGTAGCGAAATTGTAGGTTGGGGACCTACCATTAGAGAGATTAATTTTTTATCGGATTATTTCAGTGAGATAATACACATAGCTACTTTACACCACACTTCGGCCCCATTGAGTGCAGAGGGATATTCCAATTCCAATATTAAGTTCGTTGCAATGGCGCCATTTGGAGGTCCCAAAATCATTGATAAGCTTAAGATTTTGGGAAGTATGTTTAAAAACATTAAACAAATTTCTGGATACACAAAAAATGCTGATTTTGTACAGTTGAGGTTGCCAACAGGTATTGGTGCCTATCTCTTGCCTTATTTCGCTTGGTTTGCAAGGCGTGATTTTAAATTTTGGGTAAAATATGCTGGCAACTGGGCTCAGAAAAATCCTCCGATAGGTTATGCATTCCAACGGTGGTTTCTAAAACAAAAATTTGCACATTGTCCCGTAACAATGAATGGATTTTGGGATGATCAGTCCAAGCATTGTATTTCATTTGAAAACCCCTGTTTAACGGAGAATCAAATTGAAGTTGGAAAAAAGATAACCCAAACAAAATCATTTGATATCCCATTCAATCTTGTTTTTATTGGTAGGTTAGAAGAAGCCAAAGGGGTGAATAGAATTTTGGAGGCATGTAAGAATATGGACCATGTGCGGATTGCGAAGGTAGATTTTATTGGAGATGGTAAGGATATTGAAACTTACAAACAACTTTCAAAAGAACTCTCAATTCCGTGCCATTTTCATGGGGGAAGGGGAAATGAATTTGTGCATGAATGTTTAAAGGAAGCACATTTTTTGCTTATTCCATCTACAGCATCCGAAGGTTTTCCTAAGGTAATAGCCGAAGCGGCATGTTACGGTGTCATTCCAATTGCTTCTGACGTTGGAAGTATTGCACACTATATAACTTCAGATTATGGATTTATTTGGAAGTTGTCAGAATCACTTTCATTTAATGATGTATTTACAAATGCTCTAAATTCACCACTAGAAATATTGCAAAATAAGAGCCAAAAGGTACCAGAAATTGCCGAATTATTTAGTTTTAAAAGTTACTTAAACAAGCTAATTGTAAAAGAAGTTGTTTAAAAAATTAATTTTTGGCAAGCGTTGGGGTTTTATTTTTCACCTAATATTGGGTGTTTTAAGTGTATTGTCAAAATGGATTTTGGTGGCTTGGTTTTATGCTGCATTTTTATGGTTCGTAAATAAAGTTTTGCCGACAATTAGGTTACGCCGATCCGATTGGATGATTTATTCACTTTTGTATTTTTCTGGATTTGAAATATTAACGCGAATATTAAAAACATCTCCTTTTATTCCTTATGAATTG
>CAMAQS010000144.1 GCA_945860565.1 Chitinophaga pinensis
GGTATAGTATGCTGTAGGATGAATTAATGTATGCGATTTTTCTTGAGCCCTTATTCCATCTAAAGAAATTTTATGTATATAATGTGTACGCAAATTGCTAACAATTAACCTAACAGTCATTCCATCATCTGAAACTTTTACACCTTTAATTGGACAATTTTGCATATTTACGGTTGGACTACCGTAAACCGGATGGTATTTGTAGGTGAAACTTTCAATTGCATAAGAGGCTATATTAGCTGCTGAATTTTTATTTATAGGTTTGGTGAATTCAATTTCAAAACCATCAGGTTTTGCTTTGATGGTTTTCGCTTCAAATGGGTTCATTTTATTCCAAGATAATCTTTCTAAGCCTTCAGTAGCTTCTCCGGCAGATCCCCATCCACGATTTGTTTCACCAACAAACAAAGAACCATCATTAGCCCAAGACAATCTTAATACACCCGATTGAAATCCACTTCTAAAATCCCATGCACATCCTTGCAATTCGCCTTTTACGGTTTCCATAAAAACGCGCATAATCTTGCTTTGTCCTTGATCTCCAATAAGCAACTGGCCTTCAAATATACCAAAAACACCTTTTGGAATCTTTACTGCTTCAGAATTTGAAACCCCCAAAATTCCGTGAGGCAACCATACAGCAGGCAATTGTATAGAAGGAAAATACTTTTTCATGTCTGCCAATGTTTTGAAATCTTCGTTTTCAATATTTTCAGGTTTAATTATATTACTATCAGCGTCCAATTTATTCCTAGGATCAACTATTTTATAAATATCTTCTTGCGTTAATTTTAAAGGAGAATTGGGCAATTTAGTCCATAGCAATCCAGAGGGATGCCCGGCAAAACTTCCCTTTTTCAATTGAACTAAGCCACCAGACCCCATCCAATCGCCTTGATTATCAGTATAAAACAATTCGTCGTCAATCATACTAATACCACAAGGAGAGCGTAATCCAGCTGCCCAAGGTTCCATTGTACCATCTTCAAAAATATGTAATGCCCAGCCTCTCCAAGGCACAAAACTTTTACCCCCCCAATATTCCACTCCTTTGTCATCACCAAATGCTAAATTTAGTGTAACATAAAAAGATCCATCAGAAGCAATCTTTGGTCCATAACTGTATTCATGGTGATTGCCAGATAATGGCCATGCGTAAATGGTTTCATATACATCAGCCTTTCCATCCTTATTTTCATCTTTCAACTTTGTAAGCTCCCCTCGCTGAACCACATAAATGGAAGAATCTTTAATTGCAATACCCAATGGTTCATGCAAACCCGATGCAAATTTCTTAAAATGAGGTTTTTCACTTAAAGGGTTTTCTATAATATAAACATCTCCTCTTCTTGTACATATTGCAAGATTTCCATCTTTCATCGTACATATCCCACCAATTTCAAGAACCGTTCCTTCAGGTGCTTTTATTTTATTAATTTGATAAATATCTTCCTCTTTTGGAGATTGTTGAAGAAAATAAAATACCAAAATACCGCATATAGCTATAGCAACAATGAGCGTGTATTTATTGAATAATTTAGATAACATGTTTTACTTGTTTAAAAGATTTTTATAGGATAAATTAATAATAAATAGAATATGTGAAACCCTCTGTTACGGGCAACATCAATTCTTTAGTACCATTTTGGACCCTAATAATGGGTTTATCAATATTTGGATTGTTCAATTGTAGGAAATACTCATGGTCGCCAATGAGATAAAATCCAGGTGATATTGCTTCAATCAAATTGTTGGTGGCCAATAGAAAATATAAATTACCTGGATTGTTTTTGATGCTAATGGTTCTTTGTAAGCCTTGATTATTATCTAGTAAAACGGTTCTGTCGGTAACCGATGCTCCATATATATTGTACTTAAATGCAGGCCTATCCTTCTCATCCAGCACATATCCCTTTGGTTTAAAACCTGTTGAAGTGGTATCTGAGGTCCAACTTGCATTACTATTTTTTAATCGGTTTATAGATAGTGTTGGTTTACCTAAATACAAAACCGCTCCCAATGGTTTTGTATCTGCATCCCCCCTACCTCTCCAACTTGGTGCCACATCTAAAAACTCACCATGCCATATTTGTACCAACGACCCCATGTTAACATCATAATTGTAATGCAATTGTGCAGCACTTCCTACATTAACTGCGTGAGTAACTTTTACATTATTAGGTAAATCAATAAAGTTGTAACTCCTGACAATCATATTCTCATTGGCATTGAGCAATACAGGGTAGTAAAAGTTCAGGGTATTAGACACGGAATCTGTTAATGCAAATTCACGGAAACCAGGACCACTAACTTTCATTATCAAGGAAACTTTTTTATAGTCAATGTATTTAGCATAGAGTAGCGAAAATTGAAAAGTACCCTTCGGCAAATCAACCGACACTTTACCACCATCTTCTGCATAAGGATAAACAACCTTGTTATTTATAGTTAATTTCATAGGGCCACCTGTAACTTTTGTATTGAAATTGTAAGTACCTGCAACAGGAACAGTGAACAATCCTTTGAAATTCATCAAATATTTGTTTTTGGGAATCTCTTTCAAGTTAAAGGCGATCGCAGTATTGCTTAATTTTTTATACAAACCAAGTGTTGAAATATCGGGTTCCTTTTCAAATTGGCCTCTATACATTTGAAGGTTTAGATTGGTAAGAGTTGGTTTAGGATTTCTGTAATCACTAATGATAATATTCCTGTATGCAATAATTCCTTGGCCCCCTTGAAAACGAAGTGCATCTTCGGGTACTTCAGTTTTTGAAATAGAACCTTCAGTTGTACCAGACAATTCGATGTCTTTTTGAATTAAAATACCATTCAATTCCATTCTAATTATTTTGGCGTTTTCTTTTTTTACGCCATTCACAAAGCGAGGAGCTAGGAAACATATTTTAAGATGTTGCCATAATCCAGCCGCTTTTGCAACATTTTGTCTAGGTTCCTTACCATCAAAGTTTGGCTGGTCTTTACTTTTTTTACCGTCTACTCTTTTTGCAATGCCACCCATATCAGTTGAATTTGGAATAGCTATACCCCAACTATCGATTAGATTTATTTTATATCGCCCTTGCAAGTAAATAGCTGACTTTGATTCTTTTGCCAACATGCAATCAAACTCAATATCAACATCCCCGAATTTTTGGGTTGTAAAAAGATCGTTGTTCATTGTAGCATCGGGAAAGTTCATCAAAATTCCATTACCTTCAGAATACGTAAATGTATTGGACTTCTTAATGTCTACTATGACATTACCAACAATATGCCAGTTTGCAGTAGGATTTTTAAATGAATTGAGAGAAGCAAGATCAATTTTAACCTGAGCATTTACAGCTTCAGAAATCATCAAAAAAAAGAAACACTTCAATAAAAAGAAGTAACGCATTGATTTTAAGATTGGAAAATTCATATGTATTTTATGGGTCAGTT
>CAMAQS010000145.1 GCA_945860565.1 Chitinophaga pinensis
ACCCATGGACATCGAATGGGCAAAAGACGGAATTACCAATGAATTGTTCATCCTTCAAGCAAGGCCAGAAACGGTACATACCCGAAGAAATCCAATGTTGGTGAAAGAGTTTTCTTTACTCACAAAAGGGGCAGTTCTTGCTCAAGGTGAGGCTATTGGCTCAAAAATTACTTCTGGAATTGCTAGGGTTTTAACATCTTCTTCTGAATCGGAAAAATTAACAACTGGTGAAATTATTGTAACCGATTTAACCAGCCCTGATTGGGATCCAATTCTAAAAAAAGCTGCTGCAATAATCACCAATAAAGGCGGCAGAACCAGTCACGCTTCTATTGTTGCCCGAGAATTAGATGTTCCTGCAGTTGTAGGTTGCGGTGATGCCACAGAAAAAATTAAAGATGGCCAATTTATAACTATCTGTTGTGCTGAAGGAAAAACGGGTACCATTTATGATGGAAAACAAAAGTACACAGAAATTGAGCATAACTTTTCGTTGATACACAAACCCGAATCAACAGAGGTAATGCTTATTGTTGGGGATCCTGACCGTGCTTTTGCCCTATCTTTTTACCCCAACGACGGAGTTGGTTTGATGCGAATCGAATTCATCATCACACATTTTATCCAAATTCACCCCATGGCATTGGTGAATTTTGATGAAATTAAAAATCAAGTTGTAAAGAAGAAAATTGAAGAATTAACGCTTCAATACAAAGATAAAAAGCAATATTTTGTAGATAAACTCTCTGAAGGAATTGCTACCATTGCGGCGGCATTTTATCCAAAAGATGTGATTGTGCGGATGAGTGATTTCAAAACCAACGAATATGCCAATCTCATTGGTGGTTCAGCTTTTGAGCCACAGGAAGCTAATCCAATGTTGGGCTTTAGAGGTGCTTCCCGTTATACACATCCTTTGTATCGGGATGGTTTTAAACTGGAATGTGCTGCCATTAAAAAAGTAAGAGAAGAAATGGGTTTAACCAACGTAAAAACCATGATACCTTTTTGTAGAACCATCGCCGAAGCAAATGAAGTGATTTCAACAATGAGGGGTTTCGGTTTATCTCAAGGTGTTAATGATTTGGAAATTTATGTGATGGCAGAAATTCCAGCAAACATTATTCTCGCAGAAAAATTTGCAGCCATTTTTGATGGATTTTCTATTGGATCTAATGATTTAACCCAACTTACACTGGGTATCGACCGTGATTCTGAATTGATCAGCAGCCTTTTTAATGAGCAGGATGAAGCTGTTGAATCACTGGTTTCTAGCATCATCAAAAAAGCAAAAACTTCTGGAGTTAAAATTGGTTTGTGTGGACAAGCACCAAGTGATTTTCCCGAATTTGCTCAGTTTTTAGTTAAACAAGGCATTGATTCCATTTCATTCAATGCCGATGCTCTTTTAAAAGGCATCGAAAATATTTTGATAGCAGAAAGACAATTGTCTAAGGAAAAATCTAAAAAAGCTGAACATTTTGAAATGTCAAAAAAACTGCCCCGCCACAATGGTATTGAACATTAATTCAAACAATTTCTCAAGCACAACATTAACCTAATGAAAATACTATTTTACAGCACAAAGCCTTTTGAACTGCCTTATTTAAATGCAGCAAATACTACCAATGAAACACTTGAATTTATCACAGAACCCTTATCTACAAACAATGTAGACAAAGCTAAAGGTTGTGATGCCATCTGTATTTTTGTATCAGATGATGGCTCAGCACCCGTATTGGAGGCTCTAGCACATAATGGAGTAAAACACATTGCCATTCGTGCTGTAGGTTTTGAAAATGTTGACCTAAAAAGAGCCAATGAATTGGGCATTGAAGTAACCAACGTTCCTTCGTATTCACCTTTTGCAATTGCTGAACACGCCATCGCACTAATGTTGAGCCTCAACAGAAAAATTGTTGTTGCCGATAAACAAGTACATCAACAAAATTTTACAACCGATAATCTTATTGGCTTCGACTTCAAAGGAAAAACAGTTGGTGTAATAGGAACCGGAAAAATTGGAAGCACACTTGTAAAAATTATGCACGGATTTGGATGCAAAATTTTAGGAACTGATCTCTATCCAAACAAAGTACTTACAGAACTTTACGGTTTAGAATATGTAAGTCTTGAAGAATTATGCAGAAAATCCGATATTATTAGTTTACATATCTGCTTATCTCCTACAACAAAATATTTGATCAATGAAGAAATAATCAACACAATGAAAAAAGGTGTTATGCTTATAAACACCAGCCGAGGAGGCTGTATTCAAACTTCAGCAGTGATTAAAGCATTAGAATCTGGACAAATTGGTTATTTTGGAACGGATGTTGTTGAAGATGAAAAAGGTATATTCTTTTTTGATTGTACCGGAAAGGAGTTGAAAAACGAATATTTAAAAAAGTTATCGACTTTACCGAATGTGCTTGTAACACCACATCAGGCATTTGCTACATTTGAGGCATTAACCAATATTGCTACAACTACGTTTAAAACAATTGAATGTTGGAAAAAGGGAAGTCAATCACCATACACTTTAACCGTACCAAATATTTTTACAGATACTCCAACAAATCATAAAGAATCAAATCTAACCCATGCATGAACAATGAGCAAATATCAACAAACAGTAAAGGGTTAAATAGTAATGAAGTACAATCACTACAACTGAAATTTGGCAAAAACAAATTTGAAGGAGAGCCGCAACGTCGGTTTTTAAATATTCTAATAGATATAGTCAAAGAACCGATGTTTCTATTGTTGGTATTCGCTAGTACTTTATATTTTTTGTTGGGCGAATCAAGCGAAGGAATTTTAATGGTTGTAGCAATGAGCTTGGTAACTGCAATTTCTTTGTATCAAGAAGTAAAAAGCAGTAATGCATTAGATGCATTGCAACAATTGACTGCACCTGGAGTAACTGCAATTAGAAATGGAATAGAGGTAAACATTTTAACTGAGGAATTGGTTCCTGGTGATATAATTCTTTTGGCGGAAGGAATGAAAATTCCGGCAGATGCTGTAATCCTTCAAGAAAACGATTTAACCGTAAGTGAATCTGTAATTACGGGCGAGTCTTTACCCATTGAAAAGCACAATTATGAAGGGAAAAATTTACTATTTCAGGGCACTACTGTTAACTCTGGAAAATGTATTGCAAAGGTTACAGCCATTGGCAATCAAACCATTCTTGGAAAATTAGGAAAAACTGTTGAGGCGTATAGTGCACCAAAAACCCATTTGCAAATACAGATTAATAAGTTTGTGAGGCGATTGGCGTTTTTTGGGTTGGTTGGTTTTTTAGCCATTTTTATAGTCAACTTGTTGCACCATAATAATGTGATGACCAGTCTTTTGTTTGCATTAACCCTTGCAATGTCTGCTGTTCCAGAAGAAATACCCGTAGC
>CAMAQS010000146.1 GCA_945860565.1 Chitinophaga pinensis
TCTTGAAACGATGATTCAGAACGAATGGGTAGTTCGTTTTTATCTTCACCGGTGTAATCTTCACCCATTTTAAATGAACCAAATTCATCATCTCCGCCACTTGCTCTTAAAATTTCATCAACATCAATGTCAGAATTACCAAAATTACCACCCCAATCTTCATCGTTGTTTCCCTCCGCAGAACTTTGTGCAAATTCTGTATCCGTTTCTCCCTTTTCTAATGCTGGATTATCCAATAATTCTTCAGACATACGATCTTCGAAATCTTGCGTATTCATTTGCAGCAACTTAATAAATTGTATTTGCTGCGGCGATAACTTCTGTTGAAGTGTTTGTATCTGAAATTGTTTTAATGCCATTTTAAAGACTAGACACAAATATAGGAACGACTTTGGTTATTTCTATTTTAATACAGAACTTATTGTACGATTAACATTATTCTGTCGGTTTTTTTATGCACTTGAGCGTTAAATTAAAATAATTTAGAACATATTAGGGGAATGATTCGTCTTTTCTGTATTAACAATAAGAAACCACCATTAAATGGCATAAAAATTGTAATATAAAAACAAAAGAAAGGGGGACCGTTATCATGAAAAATCAAAGTCAACAACAAGAACAAAAGACAAACAAAGGAAATATTAATCCTAAAAGGAAATGTGGTAATGGTTTAATTCAAAAAGCTGCCGGGGAGCGTCTCAATTAGATTCCGCTTTTAGTCTTTCTGCATTTTCTGCAACCATCAACGCATTAATTATATGATCTATATCACCATTCATTACGTTTGGTAAATCGTATAAGGTAAGTGAAATTCTATGGTCTGTAATGCGGCTTTGAGGGTAGTTATACGTTCTAATTTTGGCACTTCTATCGCCAGTTGAAACCAACGTTTTTCTCTTCGCCGCTATTGCCGCATTGTGTTTTGCTAACTCAATTTCATACAGTTTTGTCCGTAAAATTTTCATGGCTTTTTCACGATTTTTTAATTGCGTTCTCTCTGTTTGACAAATTACAACCAATCCTGATGGAAGATGCGTCAACATTACCTTTGTTTCTACTTTATTTACGTTTTGTCCACCAGCACCACCACTTCTTGAAGTTTCCATTTTTACATCAGCTTCCCTAAAATTTACATCTACTTCTTCGGCTTCTGGCATTACGGCTACTGTAGCAGCTGACGTGTGTATTCTCCCTTGGCTCTCAGTTTGAGGTACTCGTTGAACCCTGTGAACACCGCTTTCATATTTAAGTATTCCATATGTACCAGGATTGTTTACCGAAAAACTTATTTTTGAATAACCTCCAGTGCTTCCTTCCATTTCTTCTAGGAGTTCGGTCTTCCAATTTTTACGGTCACAATATTTTAGATACATTCTATAAAGATCACCTACAAATATTGAAGCCTCATCTCCACCCGTTCCTGCTCTAATTTCTACTATACACGTTTTCGCATCTTCTGGATCTTTCGGCAACAATAAAATTCTTATATGTTCTGCCAATTCGATGATGAGTTGATCGTTTATTTCTAATTCTTCCTTCGCAAATTCTTTTAGCTCTTTGTCCTTTTCGTTTTTAAGGATTTCTTTCGCTTCTTCTATTGAATCAATGGCATTTTTATATTTAAAATAGGCACCCACAATTTCTTCTAAGTCGCTATACTCTTTATTTAATTTCATGAACTTATTTCTATCCGAAACTATTTCTGGACTACTAATAAGCAACTCCAATTCTTTGTAATGTGCATATATGGCCTCTAATTTACTAAGCATATTAATAAGCAAAGATAATCCATATATGGCTTTTAATAGAAAGCATTATATTTGGAAAATAATAAACCATAACTTATGAAAACCTATTTATCAATTATTCTAACTGTGGCAATGCTGAATTTTGTTAGTTGTACCAAAGATGAAGAAACCAAAACAACAACCTCTAAAGGAGTTGTGTCATTCAAAGTGAATAATACAGATTGGAACAGCAGTGGTTACGATGATCTTTTAATTTTAGAAAGTGATTCTCTTTTTGGTGTAAGTGCTTCATTTGAAAATGATATATTGTCTCTTTCTGCTATGAGAAAATCTGATACTTCTGGCTTTGGATTTGAATTGGTTTTAACCCCAAATCGCACCGGAACATACAATGGGTCTAATACTACTGGTTCGTCTGAGTATGTTTTATATTCTCCAAAATTAAATCAAAACACAATTTTAACGCTTCTTAGCAGCTATAACATTACCTATTCCGTGATCATAACCAAATTAGATCTAACGAATAAGTTGGTTTCTGGAGTTTTTACTATAAATCAATTAGATCCAAGTAAAATGAATCCTTTAGGAGAATTTAAAATTACAGATGGTTCCTTTACAGATGTGAAGTTAATTGTGAATTAACATCTTTAAGTTCTACAGTTTCACCATTAAATTTCGCAAATTTTGGGGATTTGTACCAATCTCCTAAATTGATATATCTCGATTGATTGTTGCTCAACAGTATATCTAGTTGCAAATGTCTGTGTCCAAAAATAAAATAATCAATCTGCTCCGTTTGCAATATTTCTTCAGAGTATAAAGTTAAATATTCTTTTTCATATCCTAGATATTTTTTCTCCTTTGGATTTGTGTTTTTTCTACTAGATTTACTCAATTTTTCTGCTATTCCGATAGCAATATCTGGGTGTAACCAAGAAAATAATTTTTGACAAATTGGATTTAAGAAAATCTTTTTTATGAATTTATATCCATAATCACCTGGACCTAATCCATCTCCATGATGTATGTATATTTTTCTATTGTATAATAATAGTATTTCAGGTTGTGTGAAAATGCGTATGTTAATTTCCTCCTTAAAGTAATCTCGTATCCATAAATCATGGTTCCCTACACATAAATGGATACGAATGCCTTGATCGGTTAGTTCTGCCAGTTTACCTAAAAAACGAATATTTCCTTTGGGTACAACTTTTTTATATTCAAACCAAAAGTCAAAAACGTCCCCCAGTAAATAAATATCAGTGGCATCAGAAGAAATAGAATCCAACCAGCGGCAAATTAACCTTTCTCTTTTTTTTGATTCGGTTAAATTTGGTGAACCCAAATGAAAATCGCTGGCAAAATATATCATTAAACGCCTTTAAATTGAGACAATAATCTTACATCATTAACAAATAAATCACGAATATCGTTTATTGAATATTTCAACATCGTAAGTCTGTCCATTCCTATTCCGAAAGCAAAACCACTATAGACTGAAGAATCTATATTGTTTGATGTTAACACATTAGGGTGAATCATTCCACATCCTAATACCTCCAACCATCCTGTTCCTTTGGTTAATCTTAGTTGCTCTGGTGTATCAATTCCAACCCAAATATCCATTTCAGCACTGGGTTCTGTAAAT
>CAMAQS010000147.1 GCA_945860565.1 Chitinophaga pinensis
GGAGTAAATAGTGGGTGTTTTACATTGGCCCTGTATTGTTTTTGATTGCCATCTTCTTCGGCCAGTTCTATTAGCTTGGCATCTTTGAGTTTATTCAACTCTAACCGGACAGTATTGGAACTGACGCCCAGTTCCTTTTCTAATCCACGCAAATAAACCATAGTTTTAGGGTTTAACAATAATCTTGTTAATAATTTTACCCTGATTTTTCCTTGAAATAATACCTCTAACAAACGACTAAATAAATGGCTTCGCCCCTTCGGTTACAATAAAGTTTTTTGTACCTACTCAAAATTGAGTAGCAAAAATAACCATTTTGATGTTAATATAAAATTAAAAAATATATTTACTGTTAAATTTAGGTTACAAACCAAAGAAAGCGCGGAATGGTGCAAATACCGCTTGTTTAATTACGGTTGTTATTTGATATTTTTTTGTTCTGTCACCGCCATAATAGCCATATCCATAACTTTTACCATAACCCGCTCCATAACCATAACTACCTCCATAACCGTATCGTCCATATCCGTAGTTATAGCCATAACCATAACCACTGATACCGCCTTTCATACCATTTAATACGATAGAAGATTTTGGAAACTTATTTTCTCTATATATTCTATCTAAAATATTGGATACTGCATCTCGGGGAGTAAATTGATGTCTAACAATAAACACAGAAAAATCAACCCATTTTGCAATTTCTTGAGCATCAGTTACCAAACCAATCGGCGGACAATCTATTACAATGTGATCACAATTCAAAGCCAACTCATTAATTAATAACTCGTATTTACCATTCATTATTAACTCAACTGGACTTGGTGGAATTGGACCGGCAGGTATAACAAATAAATTTGGATAATCTGGCACAGGAAAAATTATGTCCTCAATTTCTGCGCTGCCCGATAAATATACACTTAAACCTGTTCTACGAGTAATATTAAAGTGTTTGGCTATGTTTGGTTTTCTTAAATCCGATTCAATAATTACTGTCTTTTTTCCTGTCATTGAAAAGCCTATTGCAATATTGGAAGCAATAAATGACTTGCCTTCTCCCGGAAATGAACTTGAAACCAATAATTTTGACTTGCCATTTTTAGTGCCGAAAAAACTCAAATTGGTTCTCATCCCCCTAATTTGTTCAGAAATTAAGGATCTATTGCCTTCTTTCATAATAAGAGGTGAATCAGACTCCGTTTGTATAATTTCACCCAATATAGGCATATTTGTTCTGCTTTCTACTTCTGTTCTACTGAGAATTTTATTGTTAACCGTACTCTTTACAAATAAAACCATAATAATAACCAAAATAGCTCCAAGCACAAAACCACCAACCACTTGACCAGAAATTGGACTTATTTTTCCGGCACCTGAAGGTTCATTAACAATTCGGATATCACTCAAAATACCTGCATTCTGAATTGCAGATTCTTCTCTTTTCTCCAATAAAAAAGTATATAAAGCATTTTTTATATTCTGTTGTCGAGTAATATTCAAAAGCTGTCTTTCCTTACTTGGAATAGTTCTCATCACGGATTCGTACTCACCATAATATTTATTATAATCGCTGTTGGATTTCCGTTGTATAGTAAGCAAGTTACTGCGAGTATTAGCGATTATCTCCAATAACGTAACCTTGTAAGACTGGATTTCCTGCGATAATATTTGAACCGCGTCTGAGTTTGGTCCATTTTGAGCCAATGTCAATGAATATCTATTCTCTGCATCAAACAACTTATCGAAATACCCATTTAGATTCCCATCTGTTAATCCAATGCTACTTGGAGCCATTCCTGGTTTCGAAATTCTGCCTTTTACATATTTTTCAAGATCTTCTAATACCGTTAATTGTAATTCTGTTTTAGAAGTTAATTCATCTCCTGATTTTAATCTTGTAAGATAACGCTCTGCCTGGTCTGATACTTTATCAATATTGTTTTCTTTTTTAAAAGATTCTAAACGTTTTTCGATACTATCTAAATCTTCACCAACATAAGATAATCTATCGTCAATAAAATCCATAGTGTATCTGGCTTTTTTTCTTTTTTCGAGTTGGGTTTCTTCTTGATAACTTTGAATTATTGCACTCAACCAATCTATACCCTGTAAAGTTGAGACATTTGTAACAGATAAATAGATTAAAGAATTGGATTTATCTTTTTCTGCAGAAAAGGACCCTTTTATTTTAGAAGCAGCGGTTTCTAAAGAAAAGAAATTAATGCTTAGCCTATGTTTACTATTGGATTGATAGGTTCTTAAATCTTGTAGTGTAAACCCTTGTCGTAATGAAATTTTACATTTAATTCCATCAATTTCTATTATTTCATCATATTTAAACTTAGATTTTCCCAGTTCAAATACATTGGTTTTGTCTGATACTTTGAATGCAAATTGTTTAGAAGGGATGCTATCGGGATTAAAAATAGTTACAACAAATGGCGTCTCAGGTAAGTGCTCATAACTAGTTCTCATTCTACCTTCCCATTGAAATATAACCTGAGCCTTAGCCAATAGAGTCGCACGTTTCATTACGTTCATTCCTTTCATTACCTCTAACTCATCCTCAACCATTGTAGGTGACTTTCCTGTGACTGCGGTTTTGATTAAATTGTCCGTATTCTGTGATTCATCTTTGAACAAAATACTTGCATTGATTTGATATTTGGGAACCAAAGTTTGTAAATAAGTTTGGCCAATAAACATTCCAATTATTGCAGCCGTCAACAAAACAGGCCAATAAGGTAAATAGTCTCTTAATATTACTTCTACAATACTTGTTCCCTGGGCAATGTCGTTGTCTCCCAATTCGTCGTTTAAATCGCTCACTTATTTATCGTATTAAATCGTTAACAAAAAGTATAAAAATTGTTAATGTGCTTGTTATTGTAGTAACATAAGTAAGTAGTTGAACGTTTGTTTCCAAAAATTTTCTAGAATTCGGTTCAACATAAATAATATCGTTTGGTTGAAGGAAAAATGCCGGACTTTTAAACACCGATGCATCGGTTAAATTTACACGAAATGTTTGTCTAACATCATTAACAGTTCTAATAACAACAATATTGTCTCTTTTGTCTAACCAGTTTATTCCACCTACTGTTCCTATAAATTGCAAAATGGTTGTTTTATTGTTGTTAATTAATGTTGTATTCGCATCTGTAGCTGTAATAAAAGTTACCCTAAAATTCATTAAAGTAACTGTAACTATTGGCTCTTTCAAATATGGTTTTAATCTTTCTTGAATCGAATCACGCAATTGTTGCTGAGTATAACCTAAAACATTTAATATACCCAATTTAGGAAATTCTATTTCTCCTGACTCATTTACTAAATAACC
>CAMAQS010000148.1 GCA_945860565.1 Chitinophaga pinensis
GATTGGTATTTTCAATTGCATTTGGGTGTAAGCTATATTCTATTTAAATAGAGTGCTAATTTTTTTACTACTATTTCAAGGATATTGATTATCCCTTTATTTACCTAACTTTGTACCGTCAGTTTATTTCCTACTATGGCTATTGATATTATTGTACCTGCACCAGGTGAATCGGTGAGTGAAGTAACCATCTCCAGTTGGTTAGTAAAAGAAGGTGATTGGGTTGAAATGGATGCCCCAATTGCAGAGTTTGAAAGTGATAAAGCTACCTTCGAAGTAAATGCGGAAAAAGCAGGCGTTATTGAAAAACTTATTGGTAATGAGGGAGATACAATCGCCGTTAATTCGGTAATTGCTGTTGTAAATACTGATGCTCCACGTCCAGCAAATATTCCTACCGCCGAAATCAAAGTAGAAAATAAAGAAATAGCCAAAGAAAGTGCGCCTAAAGTTTCAGAAGTAGTTTCTACTTCCAGTTTAGTTGTTGCGACAGATGTATTGGCTTCGCCCGTTGCATTAGAGTTGCTTTCGGCTTATGGAATTGAACCATCATTGGTAACTGGAACAGGATCGAATGGTAAAATTACGAAAGTTGATGCATTAGAAGCTATAGTTAAACTTGGTGGAGTTTCGGCATCCCCCAAAACAGCTCAAACACGCAATCTTCGCAGAGAGAAAATGTCTAATCTGCGCAAAACGGTTGCGCGTAGATTGGTAGCCGCCAAAAACGAAACGGCCATGTTAACTACATTTAATGAAGTAAACATGAAGCCAATTATGGATCTTCGGACAAAATATAAAAAACGTTTTGAAGAACAATTTGGAGTTGGTTTGGGCTTTATGAGTTTCTTTACAAGAGCGGTTTGTATTGCATTAAAAGAATGGCCAGCCGTTAATGCTAGCATTGAAGGTGAAGAAATTGTATATCATGATTACTGTGATATTTCTATCGCAGTTAGTGCTCCAAAAGGATTGGTGGTACCAGTTATTCGCAGTGCAGAAAATTTGAGCATTGACCAAATTGAAAAGGAAGTTAAGAGATTGGCAACAAAAGCCCGTGACAATAAATTGAGTATCGACGAAATGACGGGTGGCTCCTTTACCATTACCAATGGGGGAGTGTTCGGTTCTATGATGAGTACTCCTATCATTAATCAACCGCAAAGTGGTATTTTGGGTATGCACAATATTGTGGAACGACCAGTGGTTGAAAATGGACAAATTGTTATTCGACCAATGATGTATCTTGCTTTAAGTTACGACCATAGAATAATTGACGGTAGAGAAAGTGTAAGCTTTTTAGTGAGAGTTAAAAATCTATTAGAGAATCCAGAAATGTTACTCGACGGTAAAAGACCAGAAGAGACAGTTTTAGGATTTTAATGCACAATCACGATCACCACGATCATCACCTTGAAATGGGTCGGAAATTCCTCTTTGGGATTTTTTTGAACCTTATTTTTGTCTTTGTGGAATTGTTTTATGGATTAAAAGTTCATTCTGTTTCACTTATTGCCGATGCTTGGCATAATTTATCAGATGTTGCCGGATTGATAATTAGTTGGTTCGCCTTTAAAATGGCGACCAAAAGTCCTTCTAAATTTTATACTTATGGTTATTCTAAAGGGACAATTTTGGCTTCTTTGGCCAATTGTGTACTGTTGTTCTTAGCGGTTGCTTCTATGGGTTATCAAGCTATAGATAGCCTACAAAATGCAAAAAGCCCCGATGGAATTCTAATTATGGGAATAGCTTCAATTGGTGTTTTGATCAATGCCATTACTGCTCTTTTGTTTATGAAAAGCAATGAATTAAACAATAGGGCTGCTTTTTTACACATGTTGGCCGATGCGCTTGTTTCTATGGCTGTGGTTATTGGGGGATTTTTTATAGTGCAAGGTGGATCAAATTGGATTGATCCTTTATTGGGAATTGCAATTGGATTGGTTATTTTAGTAGGAACTTTAAAACTATTGCGAAGCAGCCTGAGGCTTAGTTTAGATGGTGTTCCAGAAAATATAGATATTGATTTAATTGTAACTGAAATTTTGAAAATGAGTGGTATTAAAGGTATTGATAATGTTCATTTATGGGCTATAAGTACCACCAGAAATGCTTTTACTGCTACACTTCTAATTCCAGTTGAGTTAGACTCAAAACAAACTGAGGAACTAAAAAATGAAGTTAGAAAAGTACTTAAATCATTCAAAGTTCAACACGTAACACTTGAAACGCACGCAAGTTAGATAGTTAAATTTTTTACAATTCTTTTATTAACTTATATCTTATTTGAAAATAAGAATATGAAAGAACGATTAATACAAGAATTTTGGCAGGCCAAGTGTGCAGGCAATTTTCATTTTATTTCCGCAGATAATGCACCAGTTTTGATATCCAATTTTGGTGAGTTAAATGATAGTCAAGGTCCAGATTTTACTGGTGGTCAAGTTCAAATTGGAGACATGACTTTTTTTGGAGAGATTGAGATTCATGTAAATTCAAGTGATTGGGAAAAACACGGCCATCACTTCGATGAAAAGTACAATTCAGTGATACTCCATGTTGTATGGAAAAACGATAAACAAATCTGTACTAAAATGGGTAATATCATCCCCACTTTGGAATTGTCTTCCATTTTTTCCGAAAAAGATTTGCAAAAACAACAAATTCAAAATATGCAATTGGAGGAGTTTCCTTGTCGTAATAAAATGAGCGATGGGAATAATGAGAAAACCATAAATGAGCAATTGTCGGTGGTTTTTATAAACCGAATGGCAAGAAAATTCGAGAAACTTGAATCAAAACTAATTTCTTTAAATGGTGATTGGATACAATTCGTTATTCAAACTTCGAGCGATTATTGGTTTAGTGGAATGAATAGAGAGGCTGTGATTTTTCAAAGTAGGCATTTGAAATTGCGGTGGCTTTTAACATTTACTCCGCAACAACTCATAGCTTATTTTTTGTACTTTGGGAGGGAAAACAAGGTCGAAAATCCCCATTTGTTAGATTTTTACAACGAATTAAAAGTGAAATATCAAATTAATGAAATCAATTTCCCTTGGTATAATGGAGGTGTTTTTCCAAGTAGCAATGTAAATTTAAGACTTCAGCAGTTTGCTCTTTGGTTGTGTTTTTTAAGAAATAGGGATTTTGTTTTTAATCTTTCCAACAGCGATAAATTGAATTCCGTTTTGTACGAATTTAATCAAGAGTTAGAGAGAATGAATATTCAAAAATTAGGATCTGACTTTGCGCTAAAAATCAAATTGAATGTGTTAATTCCATTGTCTGTATTTAAAGAAGAACATCCCATAAGGTT
>CAMAQS010000149.1 GCA_945860565.1 Chitinophaga pinensis
TTTAGTAACCAAGCAGAAATTAAACTGGGTACAAGAAGCGCTGAACGAAAGGCCAAGAGAAACTTTGGAATTTAACACACCCAAAGAAAAATTTAATTTACTAATATTGTAGTAATAATTTTTGCATTAGCAACTTGAAACCGCCATTTTTAATATTCAAACTGTCCAAAATATCCTAACTTTACTTATTAAATCCATTGACCTACATACTTTAAAAACGGCCGTTTTTATTTTATCAAATTGGATGGGATTACCAAACTCATTCAAAGAATATTTATCCCCCGAAAAAAGAAAATATATTTAAGTGCTGTTGCAAAAAAAATTCCCTGCATTATATACGATTTCCATTTAACAACACAGAAGGGATTAATAGATAAGAAATTGACAACCAAAGAACCTGTAACATTGCTTTAAAAAAACTGAAACTTTATTCCAATTTAATTAAACATTTACTTAATTGCAGAAAGAAACAAGTAGTATTGCGCAACACAACCACAACGGATTTATAAACATTAAAAAATGATAACACTAGAAAATTATTTAGACAATCACTACATACATAGAAGCAACTGGTTGAGGGCGGCCGTATTGGGGGCTAACGATGGGATTATTTCCATTTCAAGTCTTGCAATCGGGGTGGCAGCCGCAAGTTCAGACAAAGACTCCATCATTTTGGCTACTGTTGCAGGACTTGTTGCAGGTGCATTGTCTATGGCTGCAGGCGAATATGTTTCAGTGAGTTCACAAACAGATACTGAAAAAGCAGATATAGAACGGGAACGACAAGAGTTACTCGAAATGCCGGAAGAAGAATTGCAAATATTGGCTCAAATCTATGAAAAAAGAGGTTTGTCGAAAGAGACAGCCATGAAAGTTGCAATGGAATTCACCGCAAAAGATGCGTTGGAGGCACATGTTCGCGACGAGTTGGGAATAAATGAATTGAGCCAAGCAAATCCCATTCAAGCCGCTTTGGCATCTGGGGCTTCCTTTACTGTTGGGGGATTATTGCCGTTGCTGGTAATTCTGCTTGCTCCCGTTGTTGGTTTGGAATATTGGCTTTATGGCTCAACGATTGTGTTTCTAATGTTATTGGGAAGTACAGCAGCCAAAACAGGGGGCTCTAGCGTAAAAGTTGCCATTTTTCGCATTACCATCTGGGGTAGCATTGCCATGGGATTGTCTGCATTGGTGGGATTTATATTTGGGGTAAGGGTTTAACCTCGATAAAAAAAGGTTGGGGCAGAAGATTTATGAAAATAGATTACGTTTGAATAAACACAATATAATGAATTTCCAATGGACTATCTAACAAATTGCCTTGCTTGCAATTCGACCAATTTTGAGTCCTATGAGCAAACCATAGCTATGATGCATCAAAATTCACCAACAAAATACAATTTTGATCGGTGCAATGATTGTAGCTTGGTTTTTTTAAACCCACGTGTGGATGAAAAAGAACTTGGGCAATTTTATACAGCCTCTTATTTACCCTACCGGGTAGAAGAAGCTTGGGGAAAATATGCAACATTTGTAAAACAAGACCAACAAAAAATTGACAAAAAAAGAGTTCGGCGACTTATTAAACACAGCAACCTTAACCCACAAAGCAGGATACTCGACATTGGTTGCGGAAAGCCCACTTTTTTGGCTTGCTTGCGCAACAAGTTACAAGCAAATCTTATTGGCTTGGATTTTAGCGATGAAGGTTGGAAAAATGACCCTGATTCATACCATAACATCGACCTTAGGACTGGAGAAATTGCAGACTTGGGCAACGAAAAACCCATGGATGTTATTACCATGTGGCATTACTTGGAACACGATTATCAACCACAACAACATCTAAACCAATTACTGAACTATTCGCATGCGAACACAAAGCTAATTGTTGAAGTCCCCAATTTTAACAGTTATACGCGCAAAAAATTCGGAAAACATTGGTCGGGTTATCATACTCCGCGTCATACGGCTCTTTATTCGCCCAACAACATTGAATTGATGTTAAAAAATAGTGGCTGGAAAGTTGATGAAATTTTAACATATGGCACCCTAAATCCGTACACACTTCATTGGATGAGTCTCATGGAACAAAAAGGCATTAACTGGTCCGATTCGATGGAGCCTAGGTTTATAGGTTATGTATTGGGGATGGTATTGAATGCTCCTCTTTATCTGTTTCAAAATTACTTTTCAATGGGCTTTATGACCATCGTTGCTCGACCACTTTAGTTAAATTGGGTTTTTAAGTAAGGAGCCATTAAGTCTATACCTTCTAAAGTTCCTGTGGTTTTGAATGGTTGAAACCGCGTAAACATTTCTTCTTTGTACCAATCTATTTGCTGTGTTCTTTTGATTGCCTCGCGATGTTCTAAACTATTGTAAGCAAAATTCTTCAACGATTCCACGTTTTCCCAAAGACTAAAAGTAGCCATTTGAATAATTGGCGCCTCACCCACTCCTTTGGTATAAATGAGCCCTGCGCAACCACGTTCGATAGGCCTTTGAGATGTGGGCACAAACCGCCAAAATTTCAACAATTTGTTTGGTTTAATTGTGGCACGTGTTATTACCGCAATCAATGTATTGTTTGAATCCAACTCTAATGAAGGTATAAATGGATTTCCTCCAGACCAAAGACCTTTTGTTTGAATGGGTTTCATGAAAATTGTCCATTGCTCGAAAGACCTTTTTTGATATTTTTTGTAAATCGGGGAATGATTGAAAAAATCACCAGCGGCTTGTTCATTTTCCCAAACTCCGAGTAAGGCATACACTTCCCAATCTGGAAATATGCTGAAACCAATATCCCTACCACTGCCCATTAGTTTATAAAAAATGAGTCCTGAACTTTTTGCAATGGAAATATGGGCAAATTGCATTTGGCCAAAAGCCCACAATTTAGATTTTCGACTTGAAAATCGAAAAAAAGTGAGCGTGGTAATTGAAGCCATTGTAATTGTAAAGTTAGCCAAATAATTCAATGACCCGTTTAATAAAAAATCCGATTCACGGGATCAAACTAATTTTACTTCAACGGGATGAATCCTAATTTTAATTCAACGGGATGAATCCCGATGCTACGGATAAATTTATTTCGAATACCTCGGGATTAATCCCGAGGATATTGCAAAAAAAATCCCGCTTTTTGGGCGGGATTAATTTTCAATAAGGTTGGCGGCGACATACTTTCCCAGGTGTTACCCAAGTATCATCTGCGCTGAGGGGCTTAACTTCTCTGTTCGGAATGGGAAGAGGTGGACTCCCTCGCCATAGCCAC
>CAMAQS010000150.1 GCA_945860565.1 Chitinophaga pinensis
TTAGACAACAGTAAAATTTACATTACTGATCAATTAGATACCATAAAATTGAATATTGCAAATCAGGGTAGAGATACCATGTTTAATTTGTCGGTAAATTATCAAATTTATGATCCTTTTAACGATTTAATTTCAGCAACGTTCCTAAATATCGACGGATTTCCAAATTCTTCTCAAAACGTAAGCTTTTTGTGCAATTGCTCATTTGCACAAAAAGGCAGATACAAATTACTGGTTTATACCTCTCATATAGGTGATCAAAATAAATTTAACGATACCCTAGTTTCGTGTTTTTTGGTGAAATCTAAGAGAGATTTAGAGATTGTTTCTTTAGATTCTCCAGATTTTGCAGGTCAAACAAGGGTAGGTGATAAATTTTTTCCAGTTGCGACCCTAAAAAACAGTGGTGAAGACTCGAATTCTTTGGCGGGTAATTTGGTTTATCAGGTTACACAAACAGCCTCAAATACAAAGGTATTTGAAACCAAACTGAACTTTCGTGAAATAAATCCTGATAGTACGCTAGTTTTGAAATTTAATGATCAACTTGTATTTAATTCAGAGGGTATTTATTCAATTAGATGTTTTGCAGAAAATAATACAGATGATAATAGTTCGAATGATACATTATCTGGGTTTATACAAATTCTTAAAAATAGTATACAATCATTTAATTCAAGCCTGATAAAGGTTTTTCCAACCAACTTATCATTTGGAAAATTAAATATTCAATCTACCAACCAAATTCAAAGTGTATATTTTATCAATGCTCTAGGACAAAAAATAATGAACGTATCATTGTTAAATAAATCACAAAATGAAGTTAATATAGATTATGATTCTTTTTCAATTAGAGGAGTTTACTTTTGCGTTATAGTTACCTCTGCAAATATTGTGAGTGTGCCTGTAATAATTGAATAATGAAAACATCGATCATTTTTTTAACAAGTTTATGTGTAATTTATTCTTGCGGATCAATAAAACCCGAACCGCCTGAAAACAAGGATAAAACATTAGAATTAAAAGAAATTCCTACGGTTGTTTCCAGTATGAATATTCCTTTGGAAGTAGATATGCTGCCATTTATTGGTATGGCCGATAAATTGGTCGATAAGTCATTCAATGGATCAGACAAACCTTGTGAAGGATTAAGATATGAATACAAATTAAATCGATCAAGTTTTCAGTTTGACGGCAGAGGGGTCGGCAAAATTGGATTGGGTCTTGATTTACAATATGGTGCCCGTGGAGAGTACTGTGCATTCTGTATGGGTAACTCGTGTAGCGTTCCAGAAGTATCTTTTCAAATTGGGTTTACAGAACCTATGAAAAGAGCAAGAATTGAAGTAGAGAGTAAAATAAAAGTACTACCCGATTACAAACTACAATCAAATACAACCATTACAAGTTTAAAACCTGTTGATCCAATTAAAATTATGTTTGGCTTTGACGTAACGAATTTGTTGTTAAAACAAGCCAAACCATTTTTATCAGAGGCCACAAGGGCAATCGATTCTGAGGTATCTAAAGTGGATTTAAAAAAGTTTATTTCCCCTGTTTTTGATGAAATGCAAAAAGACATCTACATCCCCCAAGTCGGTTATCTGGCCTTTCAAACAAAAGATTTATCTCTGAGCGAATTGAATTTCGATAAAAATATATTGAAATTTAACCTGGGAATTAAAGCCACTACAATGATTAAATCATCACCTTGGAATCTTCCAAAAACAACTTTGCCAAAACTGAGTGAGTATAAACCAAGCAATGGATTCAACGTTATTACTGATTTAAAAATTGATTATGATTCAATTTCAATTCAAATAATGGAGGCACTAAAAGGCAAGAAATTTGATGTAGGGAAGAATTTCATCATTATCAATCATTTAAAACTTTTCCCAGCACAAGAAAAATTGGGAATTGAAGTCTCCTTTGAGGGCAGCAAAAAGGGAACCCTGTTTTTAACCGGAATTCCAGAGTTTAACAATACAACAAATGTGCTAAAAATGAATAATTTACAGTACGATTTATCTACCAAAAATATACTGTTAAAATCTGCAAAATGGTTGTTAAATGAAACAATTAGGAAGAAAATGGAACAATCTATGGTTGTTGATTTAACACCTCAAATTGAAGATTTAAAGAAAACCATGAACAATGCATTAAATCAAACTTTAAATAAGAATATCCGTCTAGAAGGTACCGTTAAATCTATAAACATCAATACACTTCAATCAAGAAGTGAAGAAATTTTTGTTAGGGCCATCATCAATGGTAATATAGCCGTTAAGGTTAAATAAAAGAGATGGTGATTAAGGGTGTTTTGGGGGATATCCGCACGACATAATGAAAAATAAATTTATTGTTAGCCTGTTTTTGTTATTTCTTGGATCTGATATCAGAGCAAATAACATCCATATTGGTCCCGGAAGAGATTATCCAAATATTGGCGCAGCTTGCTCATTTCTAAAGCCTGGTGATTCCGTATTTATTCATTCTGGCACCTACGAAACGTTTCAATACTATACTGGTCTTAAAGGTACTGCGAACAAATGGATTACCATAACCAAAGCACCAAATGAAAATGTTGAGATCAATGGTGGATGGCAGTTTACAAGTTCAGCCTATATCCGTATTGAGAAACTCATATTTAAAACAAACGCTAAATATGACAATACTCTCCTCCATTTCGACCATGCCGGAGACTGCAACAATCTTTCAAATCATATTGTGATCGACAGTTGTTCTTTTATTGATGTTGGCGGTGGAAATACATTCAAGCTAGGCGGTGTATCAGATTTTGAGGTGAGTAATTGCCGTTTTATCAACAATACAAGCGATGCAGCAGGAATAGCTCTCAATGAAAGTAGAAATGGGATTATTCGAAATTGTTATTTCGAAAATATTAAAACAAAAGGTATTCAATTTAAGTTGGGAACGATGAATGTGTTGGTATATGCCAATTATTTTATGAATGCTGGGGTTGATGATTGTGCATTGAAGGTCGGGGAATCTGGTGGCGCGCAATATTATTGTCCAGATGCCAAAGATTGGCATGCTAAAGACATTAAAATCTACTCAAATATAATAATAGGGGGCAAAACACCATTTTCGGTAGGTTTAGCCATTAATACGGTTGTCGCAAATAATACCATTATATCACCAACTACATTTGTGCTGCGTTTGCTCTCAGATGAATCTACGTTTGAAAATAAAAACAATACATTCACAAACAACTTGTTCTATTTAGAAAAAACAATTTATTTTAATGG
>CAMAQS010000151.1 GCA_945860565.1 Chitinophaga pinensis
TGTGATGTTTTTTGGGGGATGTTTTGCGGTTTTCTGGTCTTGACCAAGCCGCTAAGCGCATCGCGCAATGTGTTTATCCTTAAATACGTTTTGCTTTCTGCACTTTTCTCTGCTGCCTTATATTACAGTCATTTGGGCATTTATTCCCAATTAAACATGTTGAAAGACGGATTTGATTCGATGTTCCGTGCCATTTGTTTTCAATTTTTGGATTCCATTAGTATCGTGGTATTGGGTTCGCTTTCGGTGATCATTGTTTCTCAAAATTTGCAGCAAAAACAATCTGAAATCGAATTCTCATCCCTCGAAAAAGAAAAGACAAAAATGGAGCTTCAATATCTCAAGGCTCGGATGGATCCACACTTTGTATTCAATGGCATCAATTTAATTTACCACGAGTTAGACATCCCTCAAGCGAATCCCAAAGAAAGTCTGCTGCAATTTGCCGAGGTGCTGCGTTACCATTTGCAATATAGCGGCAAGGATAAAATCGAATTCAAAGATGAGCTGTCGTATATACAATCTTATTTGCAGTTTCATGAAAAACGGTGCCAGGATTTTTTAGAAATTGAATGCAAAATTCAACACGACGGTTCAGAGCAGCTCATTGAACCGATGTTAATTTTGCCACTCATAGAAAATGCGATTAAATACTGCCGTCCCAAATCGGGCGAAAAGGGCAAAATATTGGTAAACATTCACAATGTTGCGCAGAAAATTTACGTCCACGTTGAAAATACCATCGGGAAAAGTTTGGCAGCACAGCACAAAGGCGGTTTCGGACTCGACAATCTTAAGCGCAGATTGCAGTTGATCTACCCCAACAAACACATGCTGACACCCCTAAAAAATGATGCCACAGATAGTTTCACTTGTACACTTGAATTATGGTAAAACGAAGAATCAAAGCATTGGTAGTTGATGATGAGGCCATTGCCCGAAAAGGATTGATGCGCATGCTAGAGCAATTTACTGACATCGACATTATTGGTGAAGCGTTAGACTTAACCACCTGTTTGGATTCCATTGAACAATTGCAGCCGGAGGTGGTATTTATGGACATACAACTGCGGGATGAAAATGTATTGTCGCATTTGGAGAGTTTGAATTTTAAACCAACACTCATCTTCACAACGGCCTATCCGAGTCACGCATTGAGCAGTTTTCAGTTCGACACTTTAGACTATTTATTGAAGCCCATTTCAACAATTGAGTTGACGCGTTCCATTGAAAAATTGCGAAAAAAATTGCAAGAAAAAATTGCAAAAAACGAAACACACACTTTCATAAAGAGCAACGGTGCCTATTTGAGAATGGCCTTCGACGAAATCTTGTACATCAAAGGCATGGAAAACTACATCAACATTATATTGTCATCGCGACGGGTAACGGTAAAATCGACCATGCAAGACTTTTTAAAGAAACTACCCCCCGACATTTTCCTGAGGATTCACAAGAGTTACATTGTAAATGTTTCAAAAATTAGCAGTGTGTCAAAATTTGAAATCTGCATTGGCGAAACCGCTTTACCCATAGGAAGGGAAATCAAACCCTTGGTTTTTAATGCGTTGTTGGGAGAGTGAGGGATGGAGGGATTTCGAAGATTCGAATTCGGAGTTTAGCTGATTATTTGTTGCTAAAAATTCTTTGGAAACGTGTATCGTTAAAAATTATACGCAATTAGATATAATTCGATTGTTTTTGCTCATTTTGTATGTAAATACATATAATATGAGTGAATTGTCAAATTTTGTAAAAACTAGGAGAAAGCAATTGGGCTATACACAGGAAGAGTTTGCTGAAAAAGCGGGTGTTGCTCTTACCGTTATTCGAAAAATTGAGCAGGACAAAAAAAACCTCAGCTTGTCGAAGGTGAATCATGTATTACAAATGTTTGGTCATGTTGTAGGTCCAGTAAAATTAAACCATGCGTAGAGCATTACTTAATTATATTAATTTACTGGCTGGGGTTCGAACTCACTTGGGCCTTCCATTTAAAAACAAAATCTATTTTTAAATAGCCACAGAAGAGCACCTCAATATCCTAGTGGTTAGAAGAAGCCTAAATCTCGTTTCGTTTGTTATTGAAGAAATTCAATAGTCCTAAGATCGTAGGGGCCCACAAGCCAATAAATATAGCTTTGTCGGAATCTTTCAATACAATATAAATGTATTCACTGTAAAATATGATTACGACGCAAGAGGCTAAAATGAGGATTTCTATTAATGATAATTTTTTCATGAGATATGGCTAGAAGGGGGTTACTTTGAATGGGTTGATGTGCTTAATCAATTAAGCGGGATTGGTGGGTTTGATGGATTCAATCAAACTATTTTTTAATGTGATGGGAAATTGAATCCCGTTAGATTCCATTTCTTGGATGGCAACGGATACAGCCAGCGATATCTCTAATTTGCTGGTTGCGGAAAGATTTGGATTTTTCAACAACGAGGAAAGAAGGTTTTGGAGGTTTTGATCGGAATTTTCACTGAAGCTAACATTTGATTTAAGTTCGGTAGCGTTTGTTTTAACGACAGGCGTATTTGCAGTGCTGGATTTTTTACTTTCCAATTCTGTTTTGGATGTTTGGGACTGAGGGCTTTGGGGGCGGTAAACGTCGCCTCTATTTTCTTGCAACTTGTGTGCGTAAAAAACGGGCCCTAAGATGAAAATGATAAAGAGGGTGCTAATAATAATCGTTAAAACGATGATTTCTAAATTTTCCATAATATAATAATGTAGGGGCTAGAGTGATTAATCAGTTTGGTAATTTTTTATTACAAATGTAAGATTTTGACTTAAAGTTTCCTAAAAATTGTTTTAATCTTAGCTGCATGAATATAGCGCGAATTATTTGACTTATTTGGTTAAATTGCTGTAAACTAATAAAAAAAAGCCTTCATCTGCTTTGCAGATACACTCTATTTTTGCCCCAATTCCCTTGCATATCCTATGCACACGCAGACTCTATAGGCTTGAACTGGCGGAGTATCTCCCGTTGGTCGCTGGTCTCTGGGGGGGTGGCTCAATCAAAAGCCTTCATCTGCTGCGCAGATGGGGGCTTTTTTTATGCGCCTCTCACTTGATTCTACTTCGTAGAATCAAGTGAGAGGCGCTTTTTAAAGGCGGAGTAGCTCCCGTTGGTCGCTCTTCTCTGAGGGGGTGGCCTCAACCAAAAAGCCTT
>CAMAQS010000152.1 GCA_945860565.1 Chitinophaga pinensis
ATTTACCAGTGCGTTGGCGATAAGTCAATTCATGGACAATGCAACAGAAATAAATGTAACAGGAGCGGGCGGAAGTGTAAATGGGTTTACCAATACTTTAAATAATAATCCATCGGCCTATTCTTACAATACCTCAGGGAACAGTTGGGATGCATTTACCAGCACGAGTCAAACCATAGGAATTGGTGCAGGCGCCCACATATTGGTTCGTGGAGTAAAAGGCGAGGGATTGAATGGTGCAGTATATACTCCATCAGCGTCAACCATTCGTTTGGCTGGGCAATTTAGAAGAGGCAATGTGGTAACAAATTTAAGTGATGCAGGCTTTGGATGGAACTTGGTGGCAAATCCTTACCCAAGCAATATTAATATTGATTTAATCAGTGGAGGAAATTGGAGCAATGTAAATGCAGCAATTTATGGATATGACAAAGTGAACAAAACTTATTCTTCCTATTCTAAAAACATCGGAGGAGCGGTAAATAACTTGTCGAACATCATAGAAATGGGGTCTTCGTTTTTGGCGGAGGTAACGACTGCGGGAGCAGCATCCATTACATTCACAGAAGCGATAAAAACTTCAGCAAGTTCAACTGTAAGTAGCAATCCAATCTTTACTCCCAAGGCAGGAAGATTGAATCAATTTAAAATAAACTTAAGTGGTGCAGAAGCCAGTGAGGGGATTTTTCAGGATGAATGTTTGTTGTCATTTGGCAATACAAGTGTCGGTACCCCAGAATTTGATGCACAAAGTGATGCATGGGATTTGGGCGGAGAGATGTTGAACGTGAGTATCATCACTCCCAAAAACGACTATCTGGCAATAAATGAATATCCAAGTATAGAAAAACAAACCGAAGCCATTCCATTGAACGTATGGTCCAAGAACAATGGAGAATACACTCTTTCATTTACAGAGGTATCCCCAATAAATGAAAATACACAAATATGGCTACGCGATAAATACAAAGGTGAAGTTCACTTTATTCAAGAATCGCCATACACATTTGCAATAAATGACATGGAAGAATCTTATGGAGCAAATCGCTTTGAATTGTTTACCGTTCAACAAAGTAGTGGGTTAAGTAAAACATCCCCCAAAAATACGATGTCTTTATTCCCGAATCCGATGAACGTATCCTCAAACAAGGTATCGATATTTATCCCGGGAGAAGGACACGAATACGCAAAAGTAACCATGTATGATTTGTCGGGTAGGGTAATTTATGTTGGAAAGCAAACAAAATACGAAACAAATCAAACAATTGAAATTCCATTGCCTAAAGGATTGAGTGCACAAACGTATCTAATGAGTTGTGAAACCAAAAAAGGCAATATTGTACAACAAATTATCTTAAATGCAAACTAATCCAATCACTATGAAAAAAACAAGATTACTTATCGTTGTGGCGATGTTAACAATAGGAAGTGCATCGTCTCAAGGCGGTGGAATGACTGGATTTAGTTCAGAATCCCCTTGGCAGAGTGTGGATCAAGGAGCTGAAAATATGGATAAAGGGTTCATGCAAGAGGCTACTGAGGGCAAAAAGGCTAGTAACCGTGGCGGACAGGGCGGTGCAGGTGGATTTGCATCCTTTAACACAAATTCAAAAGACGTTCCGATTGATTCAGGAATTGTATTTGTTATTGTATTTTTCGTTGGATTTGGAATTTACCAAATTCGAAAGACAAAGCAAATAGCAATTCAGTCTTAATTATTTGAAAATTTACATAAAAAAGTGCTTCTATTTGGAGCACTTTTTTATGTTGAAAAGTTGAACCCTGAATATGCTTTGGTAAATCTATTTCGGACCTTTATCCCTTTAAAATAAAGTGTTTCATTCACTTTATTTAGGGCACCATGTCGTTGAGATATGCTTCCCTCTCCAAAGTGCTGATTTCTTCGGGCTTTGTGGCCTCAAAGAGAAGTCCTAATATATAATCCGGGTTAAATATATACAGCTTAAAACAAAAAATCAGTTAACAGATTCTTAAACTACAGCGATTCGGGCTTATTTTTTTTTAAATTGCCGCCAATTGTGTTTTAATTGCACTTTTTGTGCTTTTTAATCCCTATTGGAGTTTTTTTTGTTGGTTTTTTTTTCGTATGATATTGGTTTAAGTTCAAATTTTTGGTGGATGGATAATTCAATTATCGACAAAATGTCGACTTTCATGGAGCATTTTCCAAATTTTGGATAATTTAGTTAACTTTGCATAATAAAAATTTAACGTCCTTAATATTTTAAGTGACATAATGGTAGCTTGAGTGCCCTGTTAAATGGGGTTTTAAGGCTAATTTTGCATTGTTTTAATTGGATTTTATTCAGTAAAGCTTTTGAAATTTTAAAATTTCATTAAATAAATTAGAATTATGAAAATTACAAGAATTAAAAATATGTCAATTTTAACGAATTTGAATACCAATCTTGTCAGTACAATAAGTAGACTTAAAGGTCTGTTTTTGTTGGGCATGTTTTTTTGTTTTGGAATGGGCAATGCGGCCACTTATTACCTAACCAGTGCCGGTGCAAGTGAGGCACAACGCACCACTAGTTGGAATACCGCAGCTAATGGTTCCGGTTCTGTTCTTTCAAGTTGGAACGCTGCAAGTACAAATGATACTTACATTATCCCACTTGGAATAAGCGGTACATGGGATACAGCCGTAACCAGATTAATTGGTAATTCTGGGGGTGGTGCTCAATCTTTTACATTTGAAATTAATGGCAGTTTAACTATAACTAACAACAGTGTAATAACATTTGATGGAGGAGCTAACGTTGTTACTTGGACAACTAACGGTACTCTAACAATAAATGAAGAAGGTGATAATGAAACATTTAAAACGTCGAATGTAGATTATGCTTATTTCAAATTTGCGAGTGGTTCCACTTTGATTAGTAATAATCGAAATGGTATTTCAGTTATCAATAATTCCATATTTGGAACCGAATTGGAATTTCGATTTTTACATAATCAAGGAGCAAATTACACGTTTGTAAACACAGCCTCTGCAACCACCCTTGATGGTTTAAATGATACCTTAAATAATCTAACCATTTCAACTACGGGTCAAACTTGTTCTACTGTTGGTGTGCTAGATGTGAAAGGTATATTGTCTGTAACAGCAGGAACATTTACTTTGGGAGCAAATACGACTGTTGAAGG
>CAMAQS010000153.1 GCA_945860565.1 Chitinophaga pinensis
TCTGCAGCAGAAAGTTTAAAACTAGCAGCAGAATCAGCTACTAAAAAAGGAGCCATAACCTGTTCATGTTATACTACAAATGAGATTTTCATGCATGAGGTTGAACAAACCATGAACGAAACGTTTACACCAGTAAGTTTTAACTTTACGGGAGCTGCTTTTGTAAATCAACACGCTGCTTTCAGTGACTTCCATGTTACCGGTGGAAACCCAAGTGGCAATGCTACATTTACCGATTCATTGTATGTTAACCGCCGATTTGTTTGGGTGGGTAACCGATTTGCTTAAAATAATATTTATGGGTGACCACAAGGGTCGCCCATAAATATTAAAAAATCCCATTGCGCAAAAAAAAATCCCAGTGAATTTTCACTGGGATTTTTTCATTCAATCGAAAAAAGATTATTTGGTTGCTTTGATATCTAAAGTGATTTTAATGTCTTTAGAAACCACACCATTTTTCAATTTTGCTTGTGCTTTTTCAGCAAGGCTCATTGAAGCTTTGTCATAGTTTACTCCCCAATCCAAGCGGTTGATAATTACTTCACCTTTAGCAGTAACACCGTCAGCAGTGATGCTAACAGCAGCAGGGAAGCTGATGTTTTTAACTGAATCTCTCAAAGTTAAGTTACCAGCAATAACGTGTGTATTTGCACCGTTAGCTTCAGCTTTAACTTCAGTGATTTCGAATTTTGAAGTTGGGAATTTTTCAACGTTAAAGAAATCATCTGAACTGAAATGACCTACTAATTTTTGTTTAGCATCATCTGGTAAACCAGAATCTGTAACAGTGATTTTAGTCATGTCGATGGTAAAAGTACCAGCAGTAATGTTTCCATTTTCAACGCTCAAAGAACCTTCAGAGATTGCGATGGTACCAGCATGTTGACCAATGCCGACAGCCTTAGAACCGCTCCAACCCAAAGTGCTTTCAGCTGAAACTTTAAAAGCAGACGCACTGTCGCCGGCATTAAGTGTTGAATCTGCATTTCCAGCTTCGCTGGCGTTGCTTCCACATGATGCCATTGCAAAAACCGCAACGGCAGTGGTTAAATATATAAATTGTTTTCTCATAGTTTAATACTGCAAATTTATATTTGTTTGAACAAATAAACAAACATAAATCTTAATCTTTTATTTTTTTGATGTAGAAGGGACCCAAATTATTTCTTTTCCTCCGTTAGTTTGGTCTAAAAAGCGGGATAGGGTGAAAAGATAATCAGACAATCTATTTAAAAATTTAATGATAAAAGGCTCAATTTCTTCGATATCTGACAAATGAACTACCAATCTTTCGGCGCGCCTACAGACACATCTGGCAACATGGCAATGTGCACCTTGAGTAGAAGCACCCGGTAGAATAAAATTGCGCAATTCAGGCAATTGCTCGCTCAATCGGTCTATTTCTTGCTCAATATCTTCAATACTGCTTTCATCAAATTCGGGCAGTTGCATTTTGCTGTGTGGCGAACTAGCCAAATAACTTCCTACAGTAAATAGGTTGTTTTGTATATGTGCTAAAATATTTTCCTCAATGGTTCCTGCAACTAGACTTCTTACTACCCCGATATGGCTATTTAATTCATCTACAGTACCATAACTTTCCACACGAATGTGGTGTTTTGCAACGCGGTCTCCACCGATTAAACCAGTTTTTCCGTCGTCACCTTTTCGGGTGTAAATTTTGAAAGTCATGTTTAGATAGACAAATTAAGTTGTGAATTGTTTTAGGAAAGTTGAATTTGGGATAAATTTTTAAAAATAGCTTTGGGAGACTGTGCTTGGTAAACTACATTGTGTATGGCACTTAAAATAGGAGGACATCCACCTAAGTTTAGTGCAATTTGATACATTAGGTCAATGGCATAATATCCTTCGGCAATCATATTCATTTCTAATTGAGCTGATTTAACGGAATAGCCCTTACCCAACATAGTTCCAAAAGAGCGGTTTCTGCTGAATTGAGAATAACAGGTTACGAGTAAATCACCTAAATAAGCAGCATCATTTACATTTCTGTGATCGCCTTGTATTTTGTCTAAGAGGAATTCCATTTCTCGGATACAGGCAGATACGTAAACAGCCTGAAAATTGTCGCCATAACCCAATCCATGCGCAATACCAGCGCCAATTGCGTAAATGTTTTTCATAACGGATGCATATTCCGCACCAATAATGTCACTTGTTTGCGAAACACGTATAAAATTGCCTTCAAGCAACTCTGAGATTTTATTTTTTATTTCTAAATTTGTACAACTCACCGTAAGGTAGCTCAATTTTTCTAGGGCAACTTCTTCCGCGTGACAAGGACCAGAAATCAACGCAATATTCTCTAATGGCAAATGGTGTACTTGCATAAGGTAATCGGCCACTACTTTTTTCGTGGTGGGTTCAATGCCTTTTATGGCAGAAACCACAATTTTATTTTGTGGAATCTGATAACCATTTAAAGCAGATTGTAAAAAAGCAGACGGTACAGCGAGTATAATGATATCCGCCATTTCAAAGGCCAATTTTATTTGTGTGGTAGTGGTAATAACAGAGCGATCAAACTCTACTGCTGAAAGATACTTCGGATTATGGCCGTGATTTTGAATATACTCACTGGTTTCTTCATCGCGCATCCACCAAATTACTTTTACGTTTGATTTCGCCGAAATAATTTTAACCAACGCGGTGGCCCAGCTTCCATTTCCAATAATGCCTATAGTCTGACTCTGCTCAATTTCCATGAATTATTTTAATATTTGTGTGGTATGTGCTTTTGTATCTACCTTTTCAATAATGTCTTCAATTACGCCATTTTCATCAATGATAAAAGTAGTTCGGGCAATACCCATGTATTTTTTACCATACATGCTTTTTTCAACCCAAACGCCATAAGCAAGTGCTACAGCATGATCCACATCCGATAATAAATCGAATGGCAAGTCATATTTGGTTATAAATTTTTGGTGTTTCTTTTCATCGTCGGGACTTACCCCTAGAACAACATAACCCATTTCCAAAAAACGATGGTGGTTGTCTCTTAAATCACAAGCTTCTGCGGTGCAACCGGGGGTATCGTCTTTTGGATAAAAGTATAAGACTATTTTTTTACCGGTAAACTGAGACAGTGATATTGTGTCTCCATTTTGATTATTTACTTGAAAAGC
>CAMAQS010000154.1 GCA_945860565.1 Chitinophaga pinensis
TTCTGTAATTACGATTACGGTTGATATCATACGTGCAAGCAGTGCAACATTTAATTATCTGGTTTGTGATTCATTGATGAGTCCAACAGGAAAAGTGGTTTACAGAAAATCGGGTAAATACCAAGAAAAAATAAGAAATTCTGTGGGATGTGATAGCATCATGACCATCAATGTTGTGGTGACCAAAAAGGACACTACTTTTTACACATACGATGCTTGTTATCAGGTTGTTACCAAAGGAAAGGGTAGAACAGTAACCTCTTCAGGATTATATATTGATACATTTAAAGCGTGGGGTGGTTGTGATAGTTTTGTATATCATACCGTGAAGATTAGAAAAGCAGGTTTTGCAAACCGCACATTGGGCTTTTGTAAATTTGTAGTTTGTCCTACAAACAAGGATAAAGTATTCAAAGCAGCCGGTATTTATTACGATACCATTGTGAATAAAGTGGGTTGCGACAGCATAATTGCCTACAATGTGGTTTCTGCTTCTACAACCGGTATTTTGGATATTACAACCTGTAAGGCCATTCAAAGCCCGTCCAAAAAATATACTTGGAATAAATCTGGTCAATTCAAGGATACCATTATTGGAGGCAACAAAGCGGGTTGTGATAGTTTTATAACAGCCAATATTACGTTTTTAACCCCTTTAAAGACAACGTTAAATGAAACAGGTTGTGAATTTTATTTAACCCCGTCTGGTAAAAAAGTGACTACATCTGGTACCGTCAATGACATCATTCTTTCGAAGAGTGGATGTGACAGTATCAATTACACTATAAATGTAACCATTGTTAAAATTGTATCTACCATTAGCCGCGATTGGAATACCCTTTCTGCCGATGCAACTACCGGAACCTTCCAGTGGTTAGACTGCAAAAAGAGTTACGATATAATTTCTGGTGAAACCAATAGAACGTTTACTTCAAGTAGTAGCGGAGAGTTTGCAGTTGAAATTACACAAGGCTCTTGCAAGGATACAGCACGTTGTTTCGTTTTTGCGAGAACAGCAGTAGAAGGGCTCAATGTCTTGAATGTGAGTGTAAAACCCAATCCAAACAGTGGTCAATTTGTAATTCAAACGGATCGTTTCTTGGGGGATGTGGAATTGTCAATCATAAACGCACAAGGTCAGATAGTATATTCTGCCGTAGAAAAAGATTTCAAAGGGAAGTTGGTAGATTTAGACCTAAGTGCAGGAATTTATCAGTTACAGATTATAAACAAAGATGGCCGTTTTGCGGGCAAAATAGTAGTGGAGTAACTCTTGTATTTAATAATTAAAACAAAACAGGCCGCGCTTGCGCGGCCTGTTTTGTTTGATAAAAGTTCGATATTCGGGAAAATCAATTGATGGTAGTCTTTAAGGTTTTATCCATACTACAACTGTGAGATATCGGACGCCAATGTATTTCGAACTTTATAAGAACTCTTATATAGGATAGATTTTAATTCTGTGGTTGTTGATGCTATTCGATTAATTAATTGCAGTTTTAAGATGACTTCTTGCAACTATACGTTGAGTCTATTTCAATAATTGGTTTCAACTATTAAGTTGTTTTGTAGCTTTTAAGATTTGTAAAGAAGCGAGAAAATACTTTCACAAAAAAAAGGACCCCGATATACAGGGTCCCATCAACTTACTAAACTAACTAATTAAATCAATGTTTTATTATTGGGAACTTTTGATTTTCTAGATGTAAAAAATACAATCCATCGCTTAATTGCTCTATGTTTATATTTTCATTATACAGTCCACGTTTCACTTCTATCCCCATTAAATTATATATTGTGTAGGGCAAGTTTATTGTTTCAACGGTTTCTATTCCATTTGATTTTAAAATGTAAATATGGTTTGAAGATGGATTTGGATAAACGGTGTACAAATTAGTTGCATTTACAATCGTAGATTCTTCATAAGGCGTTGTTGGAATTTGTAAAAAAGTAGTATCCTTATAACTTCCATACGCATCATACTGAGTGGCAATGATTTTGTCAATTGAAAACGAAACTGGTGTGTAAACGGTGCTCCAGCCAGTATCTCCTGTGCTCCAAACCACAAAACTATTGGTGTTGCTAGAATCCTTTACTCTTAAAATAATGGGTTTGTTAAACGATACAACACGTTTACTTGGTACCGTTAAGTTTAGGTTAGACAATGTAAATGTATCCGTTTGGGTGCATCCACTGTTGTTATATCTTCTGAACCAGTATTTACCGCTTAATGAATAATTGAAAGTAAAATTGGTAGTGTCTCCATTGGACCATAAGTATTTATTGAAAATCTTATTGTTTTGTGCCACAATGAGTCTTTTTGAGCCATAAACCACAGCAGTGTCGCTGTTTTTACCTACGAATGTTTTTGGAGTGCGAATCAAATTGGCTTTGATGGTGGTTCTGCATTTTAAGGATTCTTTGCGTTTGTCTGATGCCAACACATTTACATAAGCAAAAGGTGCATTTGAGAAGGCAGACACGGTTTTTATTTTTGAAGGAACTGATGCCGTATCCCAGAATGAATATTGATTGGAATCCAATCCATACACATTGTGTAGGTTCAAAAGTGCTGATTGATTTGTCGTTAAATTGCAAGCCATGGTCGTTTTTACTTTTGGAACCGAATCTTTTACCAGTATAATATTCACAGTGTCTCTGCTAGAGCACCCTCCAACTGTATATTCATGCACCCAATATCTTCCAGATTGAGTTACTGAAATACCTACCGATGAATCGCCGGTACTCCAATATCTTTTTGTATATCTCAATGAATTTTTGGTTTTAAGAGGCAAAGAAATACAGGCAAACAAGGTGTCGTTGGTTGTAAGGTTTTGATGGTTGGGATGTTTTCCGTTAATGCATATTTTCTTCCCTTGAAAAATGGTGGGTTTCAATCCAATCGAATGATTTGATTTGCTTCCCAAGCTATTCCAATTTGAGTCCAACCCAACTTGAGTAGGCTCAGAACGTCCAATGGTATCACCCAAGCCGAGTTGACCATAATTGTTTATCCCCCAAGAAAAAAGACGTTGTTTTTTATTGATGGCTAAATTATGATTAAAACCTGCACTAATTTTATTCCAAGAAGAATC
>CAMAQS010000155.1 GCA_945860565.1 Chitinophaga pinensis
TGCACTCATTTTATCAGTGAAAGTACATTTGGTTTACCCATTTTTAATTGGAGACCGGCAAGTGAGGTCTTCGATGAATTAAATCAACATTGGTTAAACTGTGTTCAAAATGGCGATATCTTGGTGATTGCGGCTTATTCTTTAGGAAAAGCCCAACGAATCATAAAAAATATGAATCGGGAAATTGGTGCAATTTACTGTCATTCTGCCATTTGCGATATGAATATTGCTTTGGAATCTGAGGGAATTGAGTTTGGAGAATGGAATATTTTGGATATGGCTAACATTAAAAGGTTGCCAAAAAATAGCGTCATTGTTTGTCCACCAAATGCCATTGGTACGTTACGAGATAAAAACATTCAATATTTAAATTATGTGAGTTGCAGTGGTTGGATGGCACTAAGGGGTACTAAAAATTGGGGAAATTTTGATGCTGGTTTTGTATTAAGTGATCATGCAGACTGGAATGAATTGGAAACGGCGTGTTTGAATACTGGGGCAGAAAACATATATGTAACCCACGGATATGTTGATGTGTTTTCGCGTTTTATGCAGGAAAAACATCCAGAGTTAAATGTAAAGCCACTCAAAATATTGGAATGGGGCGAATAAAAAAAGGGCCGTTTTACCAAGTAAAACCGCCCTTTTTTAAATCTAATTGATTTATTTTTTCAATGTAATTTCAGAAATGATGTTTGAAGCACCACCAATTTTATCTACAATAAACAAAACGTATCTAATATCAACACTGATTGTTCTTTGAACGCTCGGCATAAATCCGAAATCAGAAGCAATGGCTTCCCAGTTACCGTCGAAAGCAATACCAATAAGCTCACCGTTTCCGTTAATTACTGGACTACCAGAATTTCCACCGGTAATGTCGTTGTCACTTAAAAAGCAAGTATGTAAATCACCGTCTGTTGGGTCGGCATATTGTCCAAAGTCTTTGTTTTTAACCAAAGTCATCAATTTATCTGGAGCATCAAATTCAAAATCTCCAGCAATGTATTTTTCGGAAATACCTTTACTTGTTGTGTAATAGTTGTATTTAAGAGCATCTCTACCTTCATAACTTTTAATTGTACCATAACTTAATCTCATGGTAGCATTCGCATCAGGAGGCATGGTTACGGTAGGTTCCATTTCCATTTTTGCTGCCAAGAACAATCTGTTTGCTCTATCCAATTTTGTGTTTATCTCGGTAAATTTAGGACCTAAATCGGTGCGTAAAACCGTTAAATATTCATTGACAATTGCAAATAATAAGTCTTTTTCCAAACCTTTTGCAGATGGTTTAGCAAAAAACTTCTTTAATTTGGTAGTATCAGAGAACATGGATTTTTTCCATGCAATCTCAGCCATTAAGGTGTAATTGTTTTTTGCTTTCTCAGCAAGTTCTTTCAATGATTTTGGCAAGTATTCAGGATTTAAATCTTGCAAAAGGTGTCTAAATACAACAGCAAGTACTTGTTTTTCGATTTCCGAATTAAATTCTATATACATTTCAGGAATACCTGCTCTATATTCTGCTGCCATTGCAATTCCTTTGTCTGATTTTTTATCCTTAAGCATTTCCAATAAACCGGAAGCTCTCATTGCAGCAACCATAGGAACACTGTTTTGAAAACCATCTTGAAAATAAACTGGGAACAATCCGAATTTATTTAATTCTGCATATGCTTCATCATAGAGGGATGTAACAGTTCCATAGGTTTCAGTTTTATTGTTTTGTCTAACCCAATTTTCAAATGCTTTTTCTTCGTTTTTGCGTTTTGCAAAAATTTCAGGTTTAGACAATTCTTTGGCTTCACCGTTGAATTTATTCCAATAATTTCCAATGCTTGCAAGTTTAGATGAGTACATTAAACGCACATTTTTATCAGCTTTCATGTGTGTTTCGTAAACATCCATAATGTCTCTGCGCAATTGTACACGCATTGGTCTTTCCTTTTTACTCAAGTAAACAATTCCTTCACTATAAGTATTGCGGGTAGTACGACCGGGATACCCCATGGTCATGGCATAATCGCCTTCTTTTACTCCTTTTAAACTAACTGGGAAATGGTGCTTTGGTTTGAAAGCGGTATTGTTTTTTGCAAAGTCTGCAGGTTTATTATCAGAGTTTGCATAAATGCGGAACATAGAAAAGTCACAGGTATGTCTAGGCCAACGCCAGTTGTCGGTTTCACCGCCAAATTTTCCTACATTTTCTGGAGGTGTACCAACCAGACGAATGTCTCTATATACTTCATAAAACATGGCTAAAAATTGATTTCCATTGTAAAATGAAGTTACTTCTATTACATAGTTCTTTTTATCGTCGCCAAGTGATTCTAAAAGTGCATTTTTGACTTTCGCTAAGTTTGCTGCAACAATTTTGGCTCTATCTGCTTCTGGGTCAGAAATTTTAGTTCCTTCTAATACACCTTTGGTAACATCTTCAATTTTCCTCAACAGTCCGATTTGGAATCCTGCGGGTCTTTCTTCAGCCATAGATTTAGCCCAAAAACCGTTGGTAAGGATGTTGTCTTGTGGAGTTGCCAAACTTTGGATGGCATCGTAACCGCAGTGGTGATTGGTTAGAAATAATCCTTTGTCGGAAATAATTTCACCAGAACAGAACATTCTTCCGTTTTTCATCAGTCGAACTACTGCGTCTTTTGCGGACGAATTGTTGATTGAATAAATCTCTTCAGCCGTTAATTTTAAGCCTTGTGCCTGCATTTTATCTTGAATTTTACTCAAGAGTGTCAAAGGCCACATTCCTTCATCGGCGCGTAAACTCAACAATGAGCTTAAGGCCAATAATAAACTAAGTATACGTTTAAACATTGGACAAATTTAGTACTTATTTGTTTGTAGTGTAGATTTTAGATATAAGAATTTCGATGGAATGATGGTAAATTCTAAAATTGTAGATCTTCGAATTTTGTAATTTGTTGTATGTTTTTATCTTTTCTCCAACAAATAATTCGCGGAAATCGCACAGACACTCCACTTTTATGTCTAGGACTTTCAGCGATACCTTCAAAAGCGATTTCAAAGACAAGTTC
>CAMAQS010000156.1 GCA_945860565.1 Chitinophaga pinensis
GCAAAACAGATTGTTCGTGTAGCTGTGAACGTTGATATGTTGCAATTGGGCGATACCGCCACTTTCGTAATTGGCAGTGAAATTAAAACGGATGTACAAGTGAGTTATGCTGGAAAAATAGTTAATGAACAAAAATGGAAAAGCGATACTTTGTTTTTTATTCCAAAATCTACCGGTGACTATAAAATAAAGTTTATGGCGCTTGGCATGGAGGATATATTGGAGATTAAAGTTTTACCAACTACATTTTTAGAAGAGAAAGGCGAATCTGTTCATTTCTTTTTTGAAGGAAAACAATCGTCTGTGAAATATACAAATGTTGGGAAAATAGGCAACGTGAAATGTGATTGTGCTTCCAGCGAATCCATTAAAATTGGTGAAAATGAAATATTTTTCACACCCAATAAAGAAGGGTGGTGTTTCTTTAACGTAACAAATACACAGGGTCAAGACATTATTGCTGATTCAGTATACGTTCAAACACTGCCACAACCTATTTTGATAGTTGAAAATACCTCTGCCAGCAGAATTTCTAAGTCGAGATTGTTACAACAAAAAAGCATTATAGTTACGGCGACTCATCCAGACATGGACAATTTTAATTATGATATTGAAAATATGGAAATTGTATTAATTGGCATTGGAAATGTAACAAAAACCATAAATGGAGCTTCAATCTCTCTTACTGCAGATGATTTAGAAACCATTAAATATGTACAAATTAAAAAAGTGAATGTGTCAACCGCAGTAAAAAAGTTTAAATTATCTGAACCCTTATTAATTGAAATATTATAACATGATGTCACGTCGTTTAAAGCGTATACTTATTCTTTCAGCTTCACTTATTGCACTTGCGGGCAATGCCCAATCTGTTATGCAGATTAAAGATCGTAAGTTGGTTAAGCCAGGTGAGACATTTGAAATCCCTGCAGGAACCGAAGTTGTTTTTGGTCCTGGAGCAAGTATCTTGGTTGAAGGTTCATTAAAGATAAAAGGTAGTAAAAATAATCCTGTAGTTTTTAGAAATGAAGACAATGAAAAGCCCGGAAACGGTATTCAAATTTATGGGATTGAAGAAAACGGAGAAATCTTAATCGAACATACCCAATATTTTGGAGTAATTCAAGCCTTAAGGTTTGATCCATTTTGGTATCGTAAGTCTGTTTCTATTTCTAATGTTAAAATTCGCAATGCCAGTTCTTTTGAGCCTATCATTTACGTTGCAACTCCATTAATTGATTTGAGAGAAGGTAAAGCCATTGACTTCAAATTAAAAGGTTCAGAATTTTCAAATAATGCCTCTGGCGTAATATTAGAGTCTGTAGGATCAGATGGTATTAAATATGATATCGATAAATTGTATTTTTCGGATAACTCTATTGCTGGAGGTGATGAATCCTTTGGTATGTTGCACCTTGATTTTACCAATTCATCTAATATTAAAGATGTATCCATTGGCGATGTTGCATTCGAAAGAAACTATGCAAATAATGTACCTGTTGGTTTATCTGTATCTGGAAGTTCAAATCAAACTTTGGGAGTAAGTAATATTTATTACAGTGGTTCCAATGACGTAATTTTTGATCAACGTAAAGATTCTAGGGTGCCAAAAGTAAATGGGGATTTATCCAATGATTTATCGAAATTAGGCAAATCCGGTTATATGGAAAGTATTACGCATGAATACGGAAAATTATCTGCAGTAACTAAAGGGGATTTTAAATTTGTTGAATTACAAGATTCTTTCGGGAGAAAAGTTGATTACACGCTCAATAAATTTGGTGATACTCAAACTTTGAGCTATATCCAAGGTTATCCTGTATTTGGATTGCTAGAAGATGGAAGTAAAATGGGCATTCCAAGTATCGAGAATAATATTTTACCAACTTTAGAAATTACAAAAATTGACACGGCTGAGTTTAATCGATTCCAGAGAATGAAAAAGGATGCCCCCCCAACGACCTCAGTTGAACAGTCGGATGTATTAAGTGTGGGTATAAATCTTCCTATGTTCAAGAAAAAAGGTGAGGTTGTGCGTAAGTTGAGAGTTTGGGAAATTGGTGTTTGGGGAGGTGGTTCAATTTATGGTGGTGGAGATATCAAACACAAGTTTGCACCAATACCATCAAATATTGACGTGAGTTTAGGATTGTATGGTCAATATAATTTTAACAGTAGGTTTTCTGCGAAATTGTCAATTTACAAGTCGACTATATCCATTCACAATTTGTATTCTATAGGCCTTTTCACGGGTACAACACCTTTAGTAGCGTATAATTCATCTTATCAAGCTTTTAATTCTGCACCAAATTCATTCCCAGTTCATTTTACCACTGATATGTGGATTTCAGAAATAGAAGGGTTATGGCATTTGAGGGCTTATCAAATTAAGGAGGGAAAAAAGGGTAAACTGATACCTACTGTGGGGCTTTCTCTTGGAATGTTACATTTTACTCCTTACAGATACGCTTATACCAATCAAAAGAAAAATGAAGTTTATTCGGCTTATGTGGACCGGATGAATTCAGAGCATAAATACAACTTACGTAAATTGGGTTCCGAAGGACAATATTTTTTACCCAATTCTAAGCCTTACAGCACGATAGCCTTTAATGTGGGTACTTCGTTTTCAGTTACTTATTTAAGAAAGAGGTTTGCTTATAAAGGTGAAGTAAAGGCTGCTTATACTTCTACCGATTATTTGGACGATTTTGGTCCTGGTAAATGGTATGGTGGAGATTTAACCGCTCTTAAAGCAAGTCATAAATTGGGTGATATTTATGGTCCTGATTTAGGTAAAATCGTTGCCTATTACTCCGATATTTCTCCGAATTCTCCAAGATCCACAAATGGATTAAATGATTGGTATTTTCAATTGCATTTGGGTGTAAGCTATATTCTATTTAAATAGAGTGCTAATTTTTTTACTACTATTTCAAGGATATTGATTATCCCTTTATTTACCTAACTTTGTACCGTCAGTTTATTTCCTACTATGGCTATTGATAT